>JAGAJF010000160.1 GCA_017829005.1 Oscillospiraceae bacterium
CCACAAGGTGCTGAGAAGCGTTGCTATCAGGGCGGTTTATGCTCCCGGTGCGCTGGGCATTACTGCGGCTGTGGGCAGCACTAAGGGCAAGACTGTTCTTACCGTTACCGGTGCGGACTCGGGTGCAACACTCGCTTACAAGGTAAATCCTGCAAGCAGGTCTGTTTACGGGGAGACTTCCACCGAATACGCAGGCACTTCTCTTACAAGCGGCACTACCGAGATTACTGTGAATGCAGGCGACATCATCGAGGTTGCGGCATTTGGCAGCGACAGCAAGGCTGTTAAGGTGGGCTATTTCACCGTTACTGCGGCAAGTATCAAGGCATAATAAGGCGGTGAGGGTATGACGGTTAGTGCGGATTTTTATCACAACATCTTCTGCGGAGCTGATTATCCCGGGCTTGACCGTCTGCTGAACAGGGCGGAGGTTGAGATAGAAAAGCTTATTCTCCGCTCTCCCGAGGGGGAGCTTGAAGAACGGCAGTATTCCTTTGCGGTATGCGCTCAGGCTGAATATATGGGGCTGTGCGGCGGTGTTGAAGCCTGGGCGGTATCTGTATCGGGTACAGCGGCAAGCTTCTCTGTGGGCTCATTCTCAATGTCTCAGGGGGGGGGCTGCTTCGGGCAGTCCCGATAATGGCATATGCTCTCGGGCTATGGAATATCTGAGCAGGTCGGGACTTTTGTATCGGGGGTGTGAAGTATGGTGATATCCCCTATTCCCCGCTATCTTCTGCCCCATACTGTCACCCTTGTGGAAAAGCTCTCCTCAGACGGGTGGGGCGGCAAAGGTGAGGAGCTGAGGACTGTTATTAACTTTGTCCGAATTGAGCCTTGCCGTTCTCAGAGGTTCTCCCTGGGCGGGGATATCCCCGAAGTTAAGGCTAAGATGTTTTTTGACGCTTTTTCTTCGGCGCCGAATGATGTTTCCTTTGAGCCGGGTGACAAGATAATTTTCGGCTCGGAGGAGTTTACGGTGAGCGAGGTGCAGACCTTTTACGGGGCTTCTTCCGAAATACATCATCTGGAGGTGCTGCTGAAATGAGAGTGGAGGTTGATATCCGTTCTTCGCTTACGGGGGCGGACGCAGAGCAGGCTACTCAAAGGGCTATTGCGGCTACTTCACAGCAGGCTCTTAAAGACTGCAATTTCTACTGCAAGCAGGACACGGGAGCTTTGATACAGTCCTCTCTCATTCACAGCGATATTGACGGGGGTGTGCTGAAATGGGTCACACCTTATGCGGTACCGCAGTACACTTTTCCGCCTACGAGGACGGACAAAAATCCCAATGCTTCTCCCGAATGGTGTGCGGTTGCGGAGGCAAATCACAAAGACGAATGGAACAGGGTATTCGCTAACGCTCACAAGGAGGGTATGAACAGATGAACGGCGGTATTTACACGGACATTGCGGAGGAGCTTCGCAGGCTTGGCGGCATTGACCGCATTGGTGTGGTTACGGCTCCCGGGGAGACGGCTATCATTTATGCGGGTGACAAGGTACTGAAAAAGTATTTTGACGGTACAAAAAAGAAGTCGGTCATTTTCTCTGTTTCTGCTATGGGCGAGGTGGAGAGACAGAAGGAGCTTGTGGAAAAGCTTTGCGGCATTGGCGAGGCTTTTGCAGATTCTGAGCCTGTTATTCAGGGCGTTTTTCAGCCGACTGTAAAAATAAATTCCCTGCCTGTGCCCACGATGAAAAACGAACATTATTACATTTACACTTCGAGTGTTGAGATCACTTTTTATATGAAAGGATGAATTTTATGAAGTTAAAAGATCTTTTTTCGACTGTGACCACAGACCCCTCTTTTAAGGGTTTTATCACTACAGATCAGATGATTATGGCTATCGACACTTCCGATACCCAGGACGCTGATATCGACGATTTCGATGTGGCGTATATGGGCTTTACGGACAAGTCTTCGTCCCTTAATCCCAAGGAAAAGACAAGCTCCTACTACTATCACGGCGAGTCTTCTATCAAGACGGGCAATCAGAGGACGGTTGAATTCAAGGCTGAGAGATACAAGGGAGACCCCTTCCAGGACTTTGTTACTCGTTTTGATATGAAGTATGCAAAGGGTCAGAAGTCCATTGTGAGATACGCTATTATCAATATGCTGACAGGCGAGGGAGAGATCGGCAAGGGTACGCTTATCCTTTCCGATGACGGCTCCGGTGCTCCCGAGGAGAACCTTTCTATCGGCGGCAGCATCAAGAAGTCGGGTGAGGACCCTGCGGAGCTTAATTATCAGGGCTTTGGCGGTTATACACTGACTGACAAATCTCCTGCCGATTGGAGCAGCAAGTACACAAGCTATTACACTCGTGCTAACGGCGCTTTTGTGGCTGTGAAGGCTGATGAGGGCGGTTCTGCTCCTGCCTGGGAAAAGGACAAGTATTACTCGAAAAATACTTCTGAGGCGGCTTCAAGTAATTCTTAATTCAATATAAATGCGGTGTGCGGATATTTTCTGTATGCCGCATTTTTTATAATACGGAGGTTATAAAATGGGCTTCAAATTCAATGACAAGGTATGCGTTATTGATATCAATGACGTGAAATATTCCGTTACTTTTCAGAAGGCACTTGTGGACAGGCTGAACGAGGCAAAAGGCATTTTTACGGCTATGAAGGACAGCGGCGACAAGGAGGATATCTCTAAGGTCTGCGGTGTTTTTGACAGGGCTATTGACAGTATTCTCGGCGTTGGTGCGGCTTCCGCTATTTTTGCGGGGCGGTTTGAGAGCATTGCGGAGAGATATGCGGTTCTGAAATATATTTATGACGAACTGACCGCCTTTTTCAATGATATTTCGGAGGGTAAAAATGTTCAGTCCGAAGCCGAAAATCATCATAATTGACGGTGTGAAAACGCCTGTTGACCCCGATTTCCGCATTATGTGCGAATACTCCGAGGCTGTTTCAAGAAATGACTCTTCGGGACTTGCGGGAATTGCTTCGAGGTTCTTCTTTGCGGGGCTTCCCGAGGGTGTGACGGAAAAGGCGGCGGCTATGGCTATGACGGATTTTTATGCGGCGGGACTTGCTCCTTCGGGCGGCGGTAAATCCTCCGCTATGGAAAATCCCGAGCCTTCCTTTGACTTTGAGGAGGACGAGGCTTATTTTTTTGCGGCGTTTTTTTCGGAATACGGCATTGATCTGAACACCGTCAAGCTGCACTGGTTTGATTTCTGTGCTTTGTTTCGGGGACTGCCCGATGAATGCAGGCTGAAACGGATAATTTCTATTCGTTCCGAAAGTCTGTCGGATATAAAATCTCCCGGGGAAAAGGCAAGGGTAAGAAGGCTCAAGGGCATTTTTGCACTGAAACGGAAGAAGCAGCAGAGGTTCAAGGACGTTCACGAAAGGGACAATGCTATGCTTGCGGAGATCGAGCGCATTCATCGTGAGGCGAGGGAGAAAAGGGGTGAGGAAGTTTGAATGTAGGTGAGATAGTTTACCGTATTTTAGGCGATGACACGCAGTTTAACAGCGTTATGGGCAAGGTGGGAGCTACGGCTTCTAAGGCTCTGAGTGCTATTTCCAAGGCGGCGCTTGCGGTTACGGGGGCGGCGGCTGCGGCGGTGGGTGCGCTTGCGAAAAGTGCCATTGACGGCTATGCGGAATATGAGCAGCTTGTAGGCGGTGTGGAGACCCTTTTTGAGGACTCTGCGGACGTTATCAAGGGCTATGCGGACGAGGCTTACAAGACTGCGGGTATGTCCGCTAATGCGTATATGGAGACGGTTACGGGCTTCTCTGCTTCACTGTTGCAGGGCTTGGGCGGTGACACTGCAAAGGCTGCCGAGATAGCAAATCAGGCTGTTATTGATATGTCCGACAATGCCAACAAAATGGGTACGGATATGTCCCTTATTCAGAACGCTTATCAGGGCTTTGCCAAGCAGAATTACACAATGCTTGACAACTTAAAGCTTGGTTACGGCGGCACTCAGGCTGAAATGGCAAGGCTTATCAATGACTCGGGTGTGCTGGGCGACGCTATGACAGTTACTGCCGAGACTGTAAACAGCGTTTCTTTTGACAAGATAATCGAGGCTATTCACGTTGTTCAGACGGAAATGGGTATCTCGGGCATTTCGGCGGAAGAAGCGGCAGAGGCTGTAGCAAACGGCACAATGACCGAAGAAGAAGCCTTTGAAGCAATGGGAACCACCGCAAAGGAAGCTTCTACCACAATTCAGGGCAGTATTACTTCGATGAAGGGTGCCTGGGAGAATTTTATGGTGGGGCTTGCTGACCCTACGCAGGATTTTGACAGGCTTGTTTCAAATCTTGTTGACAGCGTTATTACGGTTTCGGAAAACCTTATGCCCCGCATTATGGCGGTGCTGCCGCAGATGGCTGTGGGTATCACGGAGCTTGCGGAAAATCTTCTGCCGCTCATTCCCGAGACTCTTGAGAAAATGCTCCCGGGTGTGCTGGAGGGGGCAAATAATCTTATTTCCGCTCTGCTTGACACCCTTTCTTCTATTGCGGACACGGCTATTCCCATTATTGCGGATACTGCGGACGATATCATAAGTACCCTAATCACAGGGCTTGTAGAGGCTGTCCCAAATCTTGCGGCGGAAGCCGCAGAGCTTTGCGTGGCACTTGTTTATGCTGTTCGTGACAATTCCGAAATTATTACACAGGGTGCGATAGACATCGTTGTAAGCCTTGCGGAAGCAATTTCGGATAATCTTGACGAGCTTATTCCTGCGGCGGTGGACGCAGTCATTAAAATCGCCGAAACACTGCTTGACCCCGAGAACATTGACAGGCTGATAACTGCGGCGGAGGATATCATAAAAGCTCTTGCAAAGGGGCTTGCGGACTCACTTCCTTTACTTGTTGCCGAAGCTCCGAAAATCGTAAGCGAACTTGTTAATGCCGTATGTGAGCTTGTTGATATGATGAACGAAGTCGGTGTTACATTCTGCTCTGCTGTTGCCGATGAGATTGTTCATCACGACTGGGCTTCGACTGCAGAAACTATGCTTACTAACCTTGCAGACGCTCTTGACAATGCTCAGAAAAATGTTATGCTCGGTATAGATAATCTGCTCGGCGGCAATGTGTACGGCGGGGATATCAATAATGTTTCAAGCGTTACGGGTATAATGGGAGCCGCTTCAATGCGTGACGGCATTGATGATACCGTTCAGATGATAGAGGACGGACAGAAATCTGTTGCAGAAGCATACGACAAGGGTATGCAGGAAATAAATGAGCTGTACGGTAATTCGGTTGAGGACAAGACGGGCGAGGAATGGCTTAAAGCTGAGGCTGAAAGAGAAGCCAATGCGAGAGCTATATTGGCACGTGAGAAAAAGCGTGCCGAGGAGTGGAAGCAGGCTCAGATCGATGCAGGTAATGAAATTGCTTCGGGGAATGAAGAAAAAGCAGACTCTATTTCTCAAAGTGCCCTGCTCACAGGTGATGCGCTAAAAAACGCTGTCACTCAGATAGATAACGCATACGACCTTGGAAGATACAGCAGTGAAAAGGCTTATTGGTCGGACAGGCTTGCTCTTCTCGAAGCCAACCGCAACGAAGAAGATCAGGCGTGGATAAAGTATTATTCGCAGACCAAAGAGCATTATGAAAAGGCTGTCGAAAATGAAGCCAAAGAGGCACAAAAGGCTGTTAAGGAACAGGAAAATGCTCTGAAAAATTCCATTGAGGACAAGTTCAGAGACCTTGAGACCGAACAGATCAAAAAGGAGTATGATGACAGCTGGCTTTTGGAGCAGAAACGGGCTGTTATTGAGACTCTTGACCACAACACAGACCTTTACAAAGACAATGATCTGAAACTGCTGAAAGAGCAGAAAAGCTACGATGACAAGGCTTTGAAGGAGACGGAGACTGCGGCTAAAAAACAGCAGGACGCTCTTGAGAAGTCCTTTGACAGCATTGTAAAATCCCGTGATAGTCTTGCTTCGAGCCTTTCTCAGAAGGGCGATATCTTTCAAAGCTCCGAGGAGACCGACAAGTGGACGGGGGCTAAGAAAAAGAGCAGAAGCATTGACATTGAAGGCTTTGAGAAGAAAATTGAGGCTAAGAAAAAGCTGACTTCAAAAATTGCAGAGCTTATTGAGAAAAACACTCCCGAGGATATCATTTCGGAACTGCTTAAAATGGACCCCGAGGACGCTCTTGCTTATGTAAATGACCTTCTGCGCTCTCCCGACAAGCTGAAAAGGCTGTCGAAGGGCTTTGAGAATGACGAGGCTTACAGCAAGATAATCGCCAATATGGTGACGGAAAACTCCGATGAATTCAAGTCACTTGGCGAGGAGGCAGGAACGGTTTTCGGAGAGGGCTTTATGACGGCTTTCCGGGAGAACTGGGAGGGCGCTTTTCAGAGTGTTTTCGGTGACGAGGAGTATCAGGCTCAGGCTTCTGTGCAGGTGAAGTCGGCTAACAGTTCTGCGGCGGAGACTACTGCCGTGCGGAGGGACTATACTGCTGCCGATAATTCGGGTGCGGGCAAGACTGCAAAGGCTTCGGGCACGGCTTCGCAGGGCACATATAAAATAGTTGACCTTAACGGCAGATACATCGCAACTGTGGTAAATGCCGAAAATGCAAGGACTGCAAAAACAGGAGGAGGGTAATTTTTATGGCGGCAACAATGGCAACAATTCTCAAGATCGGCGGCGTTGACTTGTCGATGATAACCGAGCAGGAGGGGGTGCGTATTCACACTTCTCCTGTGTATGGTGCTGAATTTACAAGCATTACGGGAAAAAAGTACAAAAAGGTGTTGGGTGAAAGCGTTGATGTTTCCGCTGATTTTAACCACGTTTCCGAGGATATGGCGGCTAAGATCGTGAATGCATTAAGAAATGACAATGTTGTGGTGGAATACAAAGACCCTACGGTTCAGAGTGCGGTATTTGACCGACCCGAATTTGAGAGTGTTCCCGATTTTGCGGCTTCAGAAGATGAAAGATACTGGAATATTTCCGTTTCTATGGTCTGCCCTCTCAAGGGCGACGGTCTTTGACCTGCCTTATAAGGTCATTGTTTACGGTACGGAATACGGAGCTGACAGGCTGGCAAACATAAGGCTTTCCCGAAGCCTTGACGGTAAGGGCTTCAAGGGTGTTTCTACCACCTGCTT
This sequence comes from Oscillospiraceae bacterium, assembly GCA_017829005.1. Classification (GTDB taxonomy): domain Bacteria; phylum Bacillota; class Clostridia; order Oscillospirales; family Ruminococcaceae; genus Huintestinicola. The sequence goes on from JAGAJF010000160.1 coordinate 7,148, forward strand.
TTCCTGTGACATTTACACAGAAACGGTTTTCTCCGAGGGGGCTGCTGTTATTTTTGACGGGTATTTACTGCCTACTTTCTACATCGCTTCTCAGTCACATTCCGACGGGGTGAGCCACATTGAATGCTATGACTGCTGCAAAAATCTTGACATTCCCTTCAATTACAGCGGCTATGAGCAGTTTAACAAAAAAGAGGACGGCACCTATGACGAGAGCAGTCCGAAATGGTATGCTACTTCTCAGGTTTTGGGAAATATTGCAAATCAATGCGGCTTTGCTGCTTCTTCTCCTTCCGCTTCCAGGCTGCCGCAGATGTGTTACCTTGACTTTAAAGGAAAGACTTGTCGGCAGATACTTGAAGATATTTCAAAGGTGGAAGTGGGCTGGTGGATAACAAACGGCGATAACAGCCTCGTTTTTGTTCGTTTTTCACCCGATAAGACGGGCGCTGAAATTGCCGAAAACGACCGCTCGGAAATTCAGCTTAAAGGCACAAAAAACATTACCGGTATTGTTGCCGAAGATGAAATTTACGGCGGCATTTACAACAGCGGTTCGGGGTGGCAAAACTCGGAGAGGATAAGCGGTCGGTACATTACCGAGGACAAGGCGGCTTCTATGGTCTCTCAGATACTCGGTGACGGCGGAAGCTACGAATACAACGGCTGGGAATGCCCTGCCGCTCTCATTTCTGCTCCGTATAACATTGGTGACTGTGTTGCTTACGGCGGCAAGCTGCTGCCTGTTCTGGACATCTCCTGTGATTTTACCGCTCTTGGCATTATTGCGGCTATGTCGGCTCCTGCGCCTGACACTTCGTTTTCCGAATATCAGGACCTTTATTCCCGAAGGCTTGACGGGTCGCTGAAAATGGACAGGGTATTCGGCTGCTCGGTGGCTACGGTGGGCGGTTTCGGGCTTTGCTTGGAGGTATGATCTGTGAAAAAGATATTTGTTGCTGAGCAGCCTATTGAAGGCGTTCCTGTGTACAAGATCGGCGAGCGGTTTATGCCGCTGTATCTTCCTGTTGAAGAAGGCTGCAATGATGACAAGACTGTATTCTGGTTCATCTATCAGGGTGCCAAAAAAGGCAAGCTGATAATTGACACGGTAAACAGGACTGAAACTCTTGTGGAGGTGAGCGAGTAAGTGGACAACTCTGAAATTCGCACTTATGACTTTTTTGAGGCTGTTAATGCTTTTAGAATGCTGAGCGGCGGGGGTGGGGTTGATGATGACTTTTCAACTGTAATTAACTCAGCGCCTACCATAGTAGGTTGGACTATTGCTAATGGTTGGTATGCATTAGCAAAAATCGTAGACGGATTAACTATAAAAAATGTTATCCGTTACTATGATTCCATCTATACGAATGATTACTATATAGCTCGAAGATCTAATTCACCACCGCTGCTTATGTGCGCGTATAAAAACGGCGAATTTATGTTTGCCAGCCGTATAGCGGCAACATCGAATATCGAAACATCTTATGAATACAACATGTGTGAACCTCCTTATGGTATTAAATTATGGAAACAGTATGATTGGGGGTATTTAACAAATCC
>JAGAJF010000161.1 GCA_017829005.1 Oscillospiraceae bacterium
CAACAAACTGCCTCGCTCCTATGGCTAAGGCTCTTAACGACTATGCACCCATCGCTTCCGGTATCATGAGCACTATCCACGCTTACACCGGCGACCAGATGATCCTTGACGGTCCTCACAGAAAGGGTGACCTCAGAAGAGCAAGAGCCGGTGCTGCTAACATCGTTCCTAACTCCACAGGTGCTGCTAAGGCAATCGGTCTCGTTATCCCCGAGCTCAACGGCAAGCTCATCGGTTCCGCTCAGAGAGTTCCTACTCCTACAGGTTCCACAACTATCCTTACTGCTGTTGTTAAGGCTAAGGACGTTACTAAGGAAGGCATCAACGCTGCTATGAAGGCTGCTGCAACAGAGTCCTTCGGCTACACTGAGGAGCAGATCGTTTCTTCCGATATCGTTGGTATGAAGTTCGGTTCTCTCTTCGATGCTACTCAGACAATGGTATCCAAGATCGATGACGACACATATCAGGTACAGGTTGTTTCCTGGTACGACAACGAGAATTCTTACACTTCTCAGATGGTAAGAACTATCAAGTACTTTGCTGAACTCAAGTAATAATTGACTGATAACTGATTTAAGTTAAATTTTTCCCGCTTGTCGGAAATCCGATAAGCGGGGATTTTTTTACATATTAAGTTGTGCATAGCTAAGCGGCGCCCTCTGCTGCCATATCCTCGTGTAAATCGGTAATTGTATCACCCTTTGACTGGAAATATGCCGCTGTAAATGGCACTCCCGCCGATGACTGGGGATAAATTCCCAAAGTGTGAGCAACAAAATAGGAATCCATTCCGCCTGCCTTTATCTGCTCGGGAGAAAGACCCTTTGTGAGCTGATAAACAATTGCGGATATCATTTCAACGTGAGCAAGCTCATATGCACCATAAATGTATAATCGAAAGCTACATTTTATACTCGATATCTACTTCAAGGTTGGAGGGCTTCCATCTGCCGCCTTCGGTTTTTCTGTAGTTTATCCGCTTGATTATGCGGGAAAACAAGGCGTTGTTTTCTTCTGCGGGGTTATCCTTTGAGTATGAGTCAAGCACAGATTTTACCTGCATATGGTATTCGTTGAGATCAACATGCTGCTTTTCCTTCGGAAGCTTCTCGAGTAGTGCCTGCTTTTCGGATATGCGCCTTGTAATGTCGGCAAAACGCTCGGCAAATACTTCTTCGGTATACACTTCCCGCTCAAGGAGATCATAGAGCTTTGCTTTCTGCTTGGTGAGCTTATTCAGGTCATCAGTCAGAGTCTTCCTTGCGGTCTCGGTCTTTACATCTTTGACATTCGGCTTAACACTGCCGTTTATCATATTCTCCACAAGCTTTAGGTGGTCCCTTATGGAATGGAGGACGAGGTCGGTTATCACATCTTCATCAGAAGCCATACAGTTACAGCCCTTATTGACGCACATATACATTGCAGGCTTATCCTTATTGGGACGGCGCACCATTGCTCTGCCGCAGAGTCCGCAGAACATAAGCTTTGCATACTGAGACTGCAAGGGCTTGTCAAAGGGGTTTTGCGGCTGTTTTCGGGATTCCATAAGCTCCTTGGCTTGGTTCCACATTTCTTCGGATATAAGCGGCTCGTGCTTGCCTTTATGCAGCTCTCCGCCTGCGGAACGGGGACGGGTATCGATATATTTTCCGTTGGCATAGGCTTTGATTATAGGTCTTGTATTCCATCGGACATATCCGCAGTATATTGGATTGGTGAGTATGGGTCTGATGGAAGAAGCTTCCCACACATCGGATTTTCTTGGTGAAGAACCGATCTTGTTCAGATATGTAGATATCTTGCTTGCACCCAGATGCTGATTGAGATACAGATCATAAATTAGCTTGACGATCTCCGCTTCCTGCGGCTCGGGTTCGAGGGTGAAGGACTTATCGGGGAGCTGAATTTTTCGGTAGCCGTATGGAGCTACGCTGCCGATGTAGTTTCCTTCACGGACGGAGGCGATACGTCCTGCGGTCATTCTGCGGCGGATCGTCTTATATTCCCGTCGGCTCATAAAGAGGTTGAACTCGAAATACTCTTCGTCATACTCGTTTGAGGGGTTATAGGTCTTTACGGGGGTGACGATAAGAGTGCTGCTGCATTTGAACGCCTGTGCCACAATGCCCTGGTCAATGGTGTCCCCACGGGCGAGACGTTCGACTTCCATACAGATCACGCCCTCCCATTTTCCTTCGGAGACCTCCTCGAGAAGCTTTTGTATCTCGGGACGGGCTGCTATTGTTTCTCCCGAGACGAGTTCTTTGTATATTTTGCCTATAGGGAGATTTTTCCGCTTGGCAAGGTCGAGGAGTATGGTCTGATGTCTTGCGAGGGTCTCCCCTTCTCCTCTGGCCTCGGCTTCGGCATCGGCTCGGGATTTTCTTAGGTAGATGGCGTACATACGATTCACGCTCCTCTCGAAATATCATAAACGAAAACTGCCCCTACTTTCGTAAGGGCAGTTAATTGTATTGTGTCCGTAAAGGACAATGTCTTATAAAGTGCCGGCAAACGGCGATGTTGTAATAATATTATATTATATTTTATGCCCTTTGTCAATATAATATAGATTAATTTACATAATAGACGGTACTCTTATTGGACAACGGAATACAATATTCCCCTAGATCGTTACATTTGTGCATATACGCTACACATTTCTTTAACACAGTAAACTCTCTCGAAGATTGTGACTGAAACTGGTCACAAGATTGGGAAATTACAAATACATCTTTATTGTTAAAAATAAGATTGTATATTACGCTTTCTGGATAAGTCATACCTTCTTCAAGTTCTTTGAGAATTTCATCTTCGTATGGCATAATAAATCTCACCTTTCTAAAATATTTCATCAAACGCTTTCTGCCAAATCCTCAGCATTGAGCTCTTCAGCAGCTTCGGACATTGTCAAGCTCTGCCTATACTGTTCGGCTAAAGCTGTACGCTTAAATTCTGCAGACGGGCAACGTTCATCAACGACTTTTTCAATATCGTCAAGCGAAACCTTGAAAAACTCCTTGCGCAAATTGACTTTATTTACTCGCTTATTATTGAAAACCGTATGTAATTCGTGTTCAAGGCTTACAGCATCGTCGGAGAAAATCAAACCGTGAACATCAAACGGGAAAGGAACGCTGGCGCTTCCAAGCTCATTTATTCTTTCCATAGGCTCCATTCGGCGTGTCATACCGATTTTATAAACGTCATCGCCAAAGGAACCGATATTACTGATGATATAAACATATCCTGCCTTACCGTTTTCAAGAGAAGCAATTTGCTCACGTTTATCCTCGATCTGCTCGATTTGTCCCTCAAGCTCTGCAATTCTTTCGTTAAGAACTTGTGCCTTATCGGGATCAGCATTTTGCAGCTGCTCTCTGATATTATCAATCTCGTTACGGTATTTCTGTTCCTCTTTTTCAATGCGTTTACGCTCCTGCTCAAGAGCTTTTCGCTCCTCAGCTTCCTGACGCATTTGCTCTCGGATAGCCCGCTGTTCTTCCTTTATACGCTCACGCTGTACGTAATATTCATACTCGATTTTTACAGCTTCAATGAACAAATGCTCAATTTCTCCGATAAATTTTTTTATAGTCGGGGCGATACTTTGATTACCGTCAGTTGCAATAGCAAGATATTTCGCACTCATAGCTTTTATATCATCAATAGAACTTTCAAGTTTTCCGAAGCTTATGCTGTACAATATGTTTTGCAGTTCTGCTTCTAAAGCGATAGTCATTAGCTTATAAAGCGCAGCATTTGTCTTTGTGGTATATCTCCCCTCATATCTTTTGAGGCAGTCCTGAATAAGCTTTTTATTCTGATTGTAAAGGCTTCTGAGCTGCTTAATGCTCATGCATTGCAAATCTATCTCTATTGTAGGAGCAAGACTGTTAAGAAAGCTTTCATCAAGATAGGTTTCCCCGTCTTTAATATATTTCTTATTGGCGCTCTGATAGCTCTCAAACAGTGTTTTCATCTTAATATACTTTTTCTGCATTGAGTCGCTGTCTGAGGTCAGTTTTGCTATTTCGGCATTAAGTCTCTGAACATCTTCACTTTTAGTAGAACGTTCTTTTTCAAGCTCGTCTATCTGATTTTTTACATTTGCAATAGCTGCACTTTCAGCCTGCCTCTTAATAGTGTCATAGGTTTTCTGACGATCCGTTTCTAAGCGTTTCAGTTCTGATGCTTCTATTGCAGATTTTTGTCGGATCTCAGATAGGTTATTTTTTTCAAGGGATATTTTTTCCTCAAGCTCCTGCTTTTCCTTTTCAATAATTTTTAAGGCGGAACAATCAGCGCAAAGCCCTTCGGAATTGACTTTGAAAAAGAGACCTTTTCTACCGCATTTACTACATTTTGCCATAGACTTTATCACATCCTAATATAAATTGGGATAATACTATCTCTTTTTACATTATACAGCATAATTCGCCATTTGTGTGGATTTATAACAAATTGGAATATATTTAATAGCTTGCACTCAACATCCCATCCCACGGTAATGCGAAGTCATACTGTACCTGTATACGTGCTATATTTTCAATATAATTAGTTGGTGTAATGTTATATATTGACTGCTGATTTCCAGACAACAAAAAAATATGATCTACACTTGTCCCCTTACTGTATTGATCTATTTCATAAGATAAATTTTTTATTCTGTTTAATATAATCATTTCAGTAACCGAAAATCTTTTCGCAAGTTCCTGTATTAATGATACCCCGCCATATACCAACTGCCAAGCCTCAACTCTGTTTGCATAAAACTCGTACAGCTCACAAAAGATCGGAATAAATAACTTATAATTCACTAAAAATTCTGCTGCTCCTTCATTAGCCTCCCATTCAAGAAATGAATTTTGTCTTTTATCAAAGCAAGTGAATTCGTGCTTTTCTTCATGCCTATGCTTTCGGGTATGAATAAACTCGTGAACGAAATCAAACATCATTTCTTTTGTGTTTCTTCGTCCATTAAGCACTATCGTATCTTTTTTTTCACCGACAAACGCAGCTCCACAAAAACCGCGTGAATCAAAGTTTTTAATATATAGAGAAATGCTATTGCTATCGCAGAATCCTTTTATATCCCTCACATAGTATAAAGCTAAATATTGATTTCGCATACGCTCTATAAAACTATATAAATCAGCCTTAGCATTCATACTTATAAATCACCTCATTTGTTGCTTTCCTTATGAGCTTTAAAAACTGACAGTAAAAAATCAGTATCGCTCTCGCTTAAATCGTATGGCTCCAAACCTTTTTTTAATCTAAAAAATGCTTTGTTACTTTCTTGATCCGAATTGTCGTTATTTATATTTCTTGTTTCACTGTTGCCAGTAAGCCAATCAACAGACACATTAAAATATTTAGCAATTTTTTGAATAGTTTCAATATCGGGAGTTCTTTTCCCTGTTTCCCACATTGCTATTGTACCAGAAGAAATATTAAAAATCTCTGCAAATTTAACTTGAGTTATATTATGTTCTTTTCGTAATTCTTTAATTTTTTCAGAAAACATATCATCACCTCATAATTGCATAATATCACGAAATGTTAGGAATGTCAAGAAAAAATCTAACATTTTGTATAATCTCACGAAATGTTAGAATAAGTATTGACATTTCTAACTGTTCGTTATATTATACTAACATAGGGTGAGAAAAAGAGGTGAAAAAGAAATGACAGCACTATATGACTATCGACATAAAGCTGGAATGACACAAGAGCAGCTTGCAAAAGAGCTTGGCGTAACCCCTAGTTGCGTGACAATGTGGGAAAACGGTAATAGAAAACCCGATATAATTACCCTCAAAAAACTTGCCCACATTCTCGGATGCACAGCAGATGATTTGCTCGAACCAATTGAAATTTAATTTAAGAAGGTGATATAACAGTGCCTATCTACTCAAATTTCAAACATTTGCTTGAAGAAAAGAAGGTAACACCCTATCAGGTTGCGAAAGCAACAGGCATTTCTCAATCAACCCTGTCTGACTGGAAAACGGGAAGAGCCAAGCCCAAAGCTGATAAGCTGCTGAAGCTTGCGGAGTATTTCGGTGTTACGGTCGATTATTTTTTGAAGGAGGAAAAGTAAATGAACGAACTCAAAATTTTTGAAAATCCCGAATTTGGGAAGGTCAGAACAATGGAAATCAACGGAGAGCCTTATTTTGTTGGTAAAGACGTGTCTGAAATCCTCGGGTATTCCGACACAAACAAGGCAATTGCTATGCACGTTGATGATGAAGATAAACTCAACGACAAAACGGCGTCGAGTTTAGGTCAGCGTGGCGGATGGCTTATCAACGAAAGCGGACTTTACAGCCTTATCCTTTCAAGCAAGCTCCTCAAAGCCAAAGAGTTTAAGCGGTGGGTAACATCAGAGGTTCTGCCGAGCATACGCAAACACGGAGTCTATGCGGTTGACGAACTCATTGCAAATCCTGACATAGCAATTGCGGCTTTCCAGGCTCTTAAAAATGAGCGTGAGAAAAATCGTCAGCTTAATGATACCGTTGCCGTTCAGCTTCAGCAGATTGCCGAATTACAGCCCAAAGCCTCTTACTATGACGTTGTCCTTAACTGCAAAGATCTTCTTTCCATAACAGAGATCGCAAAGGATTACGGAAAATCAGCAAAATGGCTTAACAATTATCTTCACGATCATAAAATTCAGTTTAAGCAGGGTGGAATATGGCTTCTGTACTCAAATCACGCCGAAAAGGGCTATACCAGCACAAAAACGCAGACTTTCAACGGCAATGACGGTAGAACTCACACAAAGGTACATACCTACTGGACGCAGAAAGGAAGACTTTTTATTTACGATCTTCTGAAATCCAAAGGAATCGTTCCTCTGATTGAAAGATGATAAAGTTCAACGAATCAGATAACGGTATAGGACAAAATCTCCACAGCATAAATACAAATGGAGGTGTGAATTATGTCGATGTATTATGATTATCCCGATGATGTTATGGTGCTTGTAAATACAATTACTATTCCGGGCAAGGGCACTGTCCGATCGTATGCTCCCGTTCTCACCCCCGTGCAGAGGGAGCAGCGCCTGCACGAGATATGCGATGGCTTAGCCGAGGATATCAGAAAAATGTGTCAGAGGCGGCTGGATAATGGTGATGCCAAAGGAGCCGAGGAGCTTTGGCGCAAGGCTTTCGCTTATCCTCCCCCGCCCTGGTTGGAGAATGCGGAACCCGATGTTAAATGAAAGGAAGAACAACAATGACAAACAATTCCACATTTATCTATCATGGAAATGAAATTGATCATTTCATGAGACAAGTTCAAATCGATGAAGATCCCTCATATCTTTGCAGCGTTGCATTTCATCTTGGTGATCTGTACGGCAGAGTTTACAATCACTACTCAATAGGCAAGCTTACAAAGGAAGAGTACGAGGATCTCAACAACCGTATTAAAGCCTTAATGCATCATATACGGAAGGCGGCAGAAGCAAAGGAGGCAGAGGCAGAATGACCGATACAGAATTTCTCTCACGTCTCCCGGAGGGAACGAGACACCCGACAGACAAGGAGTTTGAGACAATAAATTTTGTCTACAACTACCACCCATCAATTCACCCGGCAAATGGTAAGGACCAGATCGCTATGCTTTACAGCACTTTTGGTATGCGCATTATCTGCGATATGTATGATACCGCAAATAGAGTGCAGAAGCTTGATGACGAGCGAATGAAACTGAAAGCAAGGCTTCGGGAAATTGAGCGTGCAGAAGAAGAGCTTGCAATGCTTTGAAAGGAGGTCTATACAAAATGCTCAAGTTCAGATATGAGATCCTTTACCGCCGTATCGGTGACGAGCTGACCATATATACGGCTGAAGTTGAAGCAAAAAATAGCATTGACGCAGAGGAAAAGTTCATGGACTGTCCGTATTTCATGGGCTGTGAGCTGTTGGACACCAATATGATAGGGGTGTGCAGGTAATGCGGATAGCTATTGATGCGCCGCCTGTGCGGTCACTGTCGGCAAACGAGAAGATGGTTTATCAGTTTCTCAAGGAGGGGCTTACGCCGATTGAAATCGCCCGCAGAATGAAGCTGCCTGTCGGCAGAAACAATTTCAGTGACAACAGGTATGATGTGCCTGCTGAAACGATAACAAGGCTGATAACATCTATCAGAGAAAAAGGATGGGATATTCCCACAAATAATAAGGAGGAAGCAGAAATGCCAAGAATTACATTAACAGAGGAAGACAAGCGCAGTATTGTTACTGCAAATCAGGCGGGGGCTTCGGTCACCGAGCTTGCGGCAAAGTACAACATTGCCAAAGGGACGGTTTACAATACCGTCAGCGAATTCAAGAAGCGTGGCGAGACAGCTCTTTCGGGTGAAACCGAGGTCGAGACGAAAGAAGAGCCTGCAACGGCGGCAACCGAAACAGGCTCTGAGCAGGAAATGTGTGACGATATTCCTGCTGATATTATACCCGAAAAATCGAAAGATGTCAAGCCCTCGCACAACTTTTCTCCGCTTGTGGCTGATGCGGTGTGGAGAAAGGTCAATGATCTTAGAGAAGAAGCCATAGAACTTCAAGACCGAGAGCTTGCCCTTGAAGCTTTAATATCCGACTATAAGGGCGAACTTCGCAGGGTCGATGAACAGCTTATGTATGTGGAAGCGCAGATTGACTCGCTGCTTGCGGATTATGGGGCTGTGACGGGAGGCGGGGTAATATGAAAATGCCCTGTAATATGGACTGCCTGAATTGCATATTTCCCGACTGCATTAACGATAAGGTAAGACCGGAGTACGCAAGCAACAAGTGGGAAAACAAGACCCATGAGCAAAAAGCACATTACAATCTCTGGAAGAAACAGCGTCGGGAAGACGCACTGAAAAACGGATTATGCGGTACATGCTGGAAAAAGCCTTTATACCGCAATTACTGTCAGTGCTATGAATGCTATATGCGCAGAAAAAGATGGGAACGTGAACACAAGCAGACACCTATTTCTGTTATAAGAAAAATGAATGGGTATTGTCAGAGTTGCAATTCACCTGCCGTAAGCGGATATAAGTATTGCGAAAAGCATCTTGCACTTGCAAGAGCAGCATTTTTAAAAGGCTCAATGGCTGCTAAAGAAAAAAGGCTGGAGAAGCGATCAAACACGAAAAAATGATAAACATAAGGAGGAAACCTTGTATGATAAACGACAAGCTTGTATTCCGCAGAGCTGAAAAGGCAAGGAAGCGCAACGGCTCTACTATCGTAAGACTGTCAGAAGAGGCGTTTGATCTTCTTGTTGACTGGGAGAAAGCCACAGGACACAGCCTTACCTATCTCGCTTCCGAAATGATCAAGTTCGCCGACAGCCATGCTGTTCTTTTTGATGAACCCGAGGAGGAAGGCTAATGCAAAGTTTTACTATTTTAGCTGCCGATCTGTTTTATTTTTCTAAAAGTGCTTTTTTCCGCATGATTCCCGATTGTCAGGTCAATTTTGTTGACGGATGCACCCGGATGTTTTTCAATCTTCGCACAGTAGCGGCAGAACAGGATAAAGTCGGACGACGCAAAATTGCCGCACTTGTTATCGCAAAATGCTCCGAAGAGCACATCTGCAACTTTTCACAATGGCTTACAGACTATTTTTCACCGGATATGCAGGAAGAAATTTTCAGTCTGTCCGTAGGCGTAAACGGGCAAATAATTCCCGACAAAATGCTTGAAAAAGCATTAAAAAATATAAGAAAGAGGTAATAATTTATGATTACAATGACTATTGAAGTTTCCCCCGAGCAGGCTGTAGAAATTGCAAAAATTCTCAGCAATCCCGCACCCACACCCGCTGCACCTGTACAGAACGCACCTGTTACAACTGTGCCCCATATTCAGCAGCAGATTCCCGTTGCTGCACCTGCAGCGGCTCCGGCTCCCGTTCCTGTTGCGGTTCCCGTAATTCCGACAACAGCGATTACGCCCGCACACGCTCCTATAACTCCTGCTACACCTGCTCCTATTCCTGCTCCTGTTCCCCCCACGGTTCCCACAGCAGTGAAGAAATACACCATGGACGAGCTCTCTCTCGGAAGCAGACCCATCGTTGAAGCAGGCAGGCAGCAGGAGCTTCTCGACTTCCTTCATTCGTTCACATACGTTGACGCAAACGGCGTACAGAAAAACGTACAGAGCATAAGAGATCTCCCTGAGGAAATGTACCCCGCATTTGCAAACGGTATCCGTCAGATGGGAGGTAGGATCTGATGCCCGAATCACATGCAAGGCTCTCAGCATCAGCGGCGCACAGGTGGCTCAATTGCCCGCCTTCTGTGGCGCTCACAGCGAATATACCTGAGGGCAGCAGCTCCTATGCAGAGGAGGGCACCCTTGCTCACTCCCTTGCAGAGCTGAAGGTACTGAAAAAGTTCACTACAATGAAGAAGTCAGAGTATGATAAACGTTTCAAGGAAATATCGGCGGATCCTCTTTATCAGACGGAAATGGACGGGCATACAGATACATACCTGGAATATATCCTCGGTATCGCTCACGGTTACAACAAGGTCAAGCCTTATGTAGTAGCCGAAAAGAAGCTCGATTATTCTCACATCGCCCCCGAAGGCTTCGGGACCGGTGACTGTGTGATGATCTGCAAAAATGATCTGCACATTTTTGATTTCAAGTACGGCAAGGGTGTACCCGTCAGTGCTGAGGATAATCCTCAGCTGAGGCTTTACGCCCTGGGCGCTCTGAATGAGTACAGTTTCCTTTATGATATTCAAAACGTGCATATGCACATCATTCAGCCCCGTATTGATAGCGGCATAAGCAGCTCTGATATGGCCGTCAGTGATCTTATCGCATGGGGGGAGACTATCAAGCCTATTGCGGAGGACGCATATAACGGCAAAGGCGAATATAAATGCGGAGATTGGTGCCGTTTCTGCAAAGCTAAGGCTTTGTGCAGAAAGAGGGCTGAATATCTTCTCGATGTCGAAGAAACAGCAAAAATGCCGCCCGAGCTTCTTAGTCACAGCGAGATTGGTGAAGTACTCCGCAGGGTGAGAATGCTGAAAAACTTCATTGAGGACATCGAATCCTACGCTCTGAATGAGATCCTGAGCGGAAATAGCGTTGACGGATGGAAGGCTGTCGAGGGTACGAGCAGACGTAAAATAACCGATGTTGACGCTGCTTTCAAGATTCTCACTGACAACGGTATTGACGAAGCAATGCTCTATGAGAAAACGCCTATCGGTATTACTGCTCTGGACAAGCTTCTCTCAAAGGATCAGTTTGCGCTGATCGGCGCGTACATTCAGAAGCCCAAAGGAAAGCCCACGCTTGTCCCTGCATCAGACAAGCGCGAGGACTACAAGAATGTTGATGTAAATGAAATTTTCGGAGGTAATGATAATGACTGAAACAGCTATGACCACAGGTAGGGTAAGACTCTCTTTTACACATCTTTTTGAACCCTATGCAAACAACCCCGGGCAGGATCCTAAGTATTCCGTAACGGTCCTTGTTCCCAAATCTGACATTGCAACTAAATCCCGCATTGATGCTGCTATCGCAGCGGCAAAGCAGCTCGGTGTTACAAAATGCTGGAACGGTGCTATGCCCCCAATGGTTGCGATCGCAGTGCATGACGGCGACGGTGTACGCCCCAATGGAGAGACTTTCGGCGAGGAATGCAAGGGGCATTGGGTATTCACAGCCTCAAGCAAGCAGCCCCCTCAGGTTGTTGACATGAACCTTAACCCTATTATCAATCAGACCGAGGTTTACAGCGGATGCTATGCCCGCGTAAACGTGAACTTCTTCCCTTACAACAGCAACGGAAAGCGCGGCGTCGGTATCGGACTTAATGCTGTGCAGAAGATGGAAGACGGAGAGCCTCTCGGCGGAAGAGTTTCCGCAGCTGAAGCGTTCGGTGCACCCGCAGCTGCTCCCGCTCCTGCCTCTGCTCCTTCTCCTCAGGCTTATGCACCTCAATCTTATGCGCCTCAGCAGACATATGCTCCTCAGCAGACATATGCTCCCCAGTACCAGCAGCCCGTTTACCCTGCAGGCATCGACCCTCTGACGGGCATGCCTTACAATGCATGATCTTTCAATTGACCTCGAAACCTATTCATCTGTAGATATCAGAAAATCGGGGCTGTACAAATACGTACAGTCCCCCGATTTTGAAATATTACTATTCGCATACGGTGTTGACGGCGGTGAGGTCAAAATAGTAGACCTGGCAGCGGGTGAAATTATTCCCCGCGATATATGCGAAGCTCTCACCCATATTGATATTACCAAGCGCGCATACAATGCTGCTTTTGAGTGGTACTGCCTCAGCAAGTTCCTCGGTCTTTCAGATCAGCGGCGTAATATGTGGTTGAGACAATGGCGCTGCACGATGCTGCATGGTATGTACCTCGGTTATCCTGGAGGGCTTGCTGCAGTGGGTGAGGCTCTCGGAATTGCCGAAGATAAGAAAAAGCTCAGCATAGGAAAAGCACTTATCAATTATTTCTGTAAACCATGCAAGCCATCGAAGGCGAATGGATACAGAACGAGAAACCTTCCACACCACGCTCCCGAAAAGTGGGAGCTTTTCAAGGAATACTGCCGTCAGGACGTTGTTACGGAAATGACGGTGGAAAATAATCTTTCATGGTTTCCTGTTCCTGAGAGCGTACAGCATGAATGGGAGCTGGATCTTCGGATAAACTCTTTCGGGGTAAAACTCGACACTGAGCTCATTGAAGGCGCTCTTGCAGTATCCGAGGCTATCACAGCAGAACTAATGTCGGAAGCGGCAAATATCACGGGGCTTGACAACCCGAAATCTGTTGCACAGCTTAAAAAATGGCTTGAAGCGGAGACGGACAGCGAGATAGATAATCTCAGTAAGGAAACTGTATCTGATATGCTCAAGGCGGGCGTTCCTCAGCCCCATGTCCAGCGTATGCTTGAGCTGAGGCAGGATCTTTCCAAATCCTCCGTGAAGAAATACACAGCTATGGAAAAGGCCATCTGCGAGGACGGACGCGCAAGAGGTCTTATTCAGTTCTACGGTGCAAACAGAACGGGACGCTGGGCGGGCCGGCTGATACAGGTGCAGAATCTTCCGAGAACATATATTGAAAACTTGTCACTTGCTCGTGATTATGTCAAAGAGAAAAATATATTCATGCTGAAATTCACATACGGTGATGTCCCTGACACTTTATCACAGCTCATTCGCACAGCGTTTATACCATCTGAAGGAAATAAATTCGCGGTTGCCGACTTCTCCGCCATCGAGGCGAGAGTTATTGCATGGCTTGCGGGCGAGAGCTGGAGGCAGGAAGTATTTGCGACGCATGGCAAGATATATGAAGCCTCAGCCTCTCAGATGTTCCATGTTCCTATCGAGCGCATAAAAAAAGGCAATCCTGAGTATGCACTCAGAGCTAAGGGCAAGGTCGCAGAGCTTGCTCTCGGCTATCAGGGCGGCACAGGTGCACTGATAAATATGGGTGCGCTGAAAATGGGATTGTTAGAAGAGGAACTTCCTGAGATAGTCAGCGCATGGAGATCTGCAAATCCGAGGATAAAGGACTTATGGCAGTCCCTGGAAAACACTGCGCTTGAAGTTGTTCAGAACTGTACAGCAGCGGGCACACACGGCTTGTACTTCTCCCGTGAATGTGATCCTCTGAATGGCATCGACTTCCTTGTAATACAGCTACCCAGCGGAAGAAAACTTTATTATCCTCAGCCCGTAATTATGGAAAACAAATTCGGGCGCCCCGCTATCCATTACATGGGTGTAGGAGATTCGGGCAAATGGATGCAGCTCTCTACATACGGCGGTAAGCTTACTGAGAACGTCGTTCAGGCTATCGCACGCGACTGCCTTGCCGTAACGCTGCATCGCCTTGAGAATGCAGGATATCAGACTGTCATGCACATACACGACGAGGCCGTTGTTGACTGCCCCGCTGAATGTGCCGATCTTGACACTCTATGCAATATTATGAAACAGCCTATGCCTTGGGCTCCGGGGCTGATACTTAATGCTGACGGCTTCATCGGCGATTACTACAAAAAGGAATAATGAAAGGGGGGGGGCAAACTTGCTCAACGATAAATTACTTACAATCACAGTCGGCACAAGCCGAAAATCCAAAAGCTGGGTGCGGCAGGAAATAATGTGGTCAGAGCTGTGTGAAAAGCTCCGCACCCCTTACCGCAGCACCGAAACACTCAACGAATACATGAAGATGCCGAAGTCTGAGCAGGATAACCTGAAGGACCTTGGCGGCTTTGTAGGCGGTACTATTGAAGGCTCTCAGAGGCGTGCTTCATCTGTATCCGGCAGAGATATCATTACCCTTGATATGGACAGCATACCCGCAGGAGCTACGCAGGACGTTCTCAGGCGTGTGGATGCCCTCGGGTGCGGCTACTGCATATACAGCACCAGAAAGCACAGTGAAGCTGCGCCCCGTCTTCGAATTCTCGTCCCTATTAACAGAACATGTTCAGCAGACGAATACGAGCCAGGTGCTCGCAAGCTTGCCGAGTTCATCGGTATGGAGATGTGCGATCCGACAACCTTTGAAGCGTCACGCCTGATGTATTGGCCGAGTTGCTCAGCTGACAGCAGCTATGTATATACATACAGCGACAAGCCGTTTATTGACATAGACGGTCTCCTGAGATTTTACAATAACTGGCATGACGTTTCATCATGGAAAGGTGTATCTGCTCCCAAGCTCCCGACAGGAGCAAAGCAAGCGGACCCAACAGAGAAAAGCGGTATTGTAGGAGCTTTCTGCAAGGTCTATGACATTTACCGGATTATATATGATATTATGCCAGGCGTGTATGCCCCCTGTGATTCAGAAGATAGATTCACATATGTAGGTGGCTCCACAACAGGTGGAGCGGTTGTCTATGGTGATGGCAAATTTCTGTATTCGCATCATGCGACAGACCCCGCAGGAGGTAAGCTGTGCAATGCTTTCGACTTGGTGCGCCTTCATATGTTCGGCGATAAGGACGATGATGCAAAGCCCGATACACCAACAAACAAGCTCCCGTCATTCGTGGAGATGTGCCGATTTGCTGTTGCGGATAAATCCGTATCCGCTCTGATGAACAAGGAGAGATATGACGAAGCTGTTGCAGGCTTTACCGATACACCCGTTGAAGACACCGAAAACTGGATATCTCTTCTTGAACTTTCCACCGTAACAGGCAGCCCGACAAAAACCATTGATAACGCTTTCATCATTTTAGAGAACGACCCTCTACTCAAAGGAAAGGTGCTGTATGATGAATTCAGCAACCGCGTACTCTGCCTTGGCGCTCTTCCGTGGGATCCGCGGGCGGAGCACCGAGTGTGGACGGACAACGACGATTCGGGACTCAGGCACTACATGGAAAGGACATACCGCATAACAGGCAAGGACAGGATATACGACGCTTTTTCAATGTCCTGCCGAAAACATCAGTTCAATGCTGTGAAGGACTATCTGCTATCCCTTCCTCCATGGGACGGGGTAAAGAGACTTGACACTCTTTTCATTGACTACCTCGGAGCTGAGGATAATATATATACCCGCGCTGTATGCCGCAAATCCATTGTGGCAGCAGTCGCAAGGGCGCTTGACCCTGGGTGCAAATACGATACCATGCCAATCCTCTCGGGACCTCAGGGCATAGGAAAAAGCACTTTTCTGAGGATCCTCGGGGGAAACTGGTTCTCTGACAGCCTTACAACATTTGAGGGGAAAGATGCCTGTGAGATGCTGCAAGGTGTTTGGATAAATGAGCTGGGAGAGCTGAACGGGCTTTCACGCTCCGAGACTAACGCTGTCAAGCAGTTTCTTTCCAAAGTCGAAGACATATTCAGGGAGCCATACGGCAGACGCACAGGTACGTACCCGAGGCGCTGTGTATTCTTTGGTACTACAAACGACAGCGAATTTCTCAAAGATAAAACAGGTAACAGAAGATTCTGGCCCGTGGACTGCGGTATAAAAGCTGCGTCGAAAAATGTATTTCACGATCTTGCGATAGAACTGCCGCAAATATGGGCGGAAGCACTCACAATGTGGCAGCTGGGTGAACCACTGTACCTTACGGGAGAAGCACTGAGGCTATCGCAGGTATCACAAGCAGAGCACTCTGAGTGTGATATCAAGGATGGAATGGTGCTTGAATTTATCAGCAGAAAAGTGCCCGCTGACTGGGCAAAAAGAACACTTGCACAGCGTAAGATGTACTGGGCTACCGACTTCCGAAAGGATGAATCCAACTGCGTAGAGCGTGATAAGATCTGCGCTGCCGAGATATGGTGTGAATGCCTCGGCGGTGACGTTAAGTACATGAGACGGGCCGATACGGTAGCCATTAACGCCGTTATCGCACAGTCCGATGAATGGGTCAAGGTGAATAAGGCAATGAGATTTGGATGTGAATATGGTGTTCAAAAAGGCTTTATACGACAGAAAATATAGTAACTATTAGCATTGTAACCATTATTTTTTCGACTGTAACCCCAAAAAGATTACAGTCGGAGAGGTTACGCAGTTACAAGAAAATTACACACAAAAGTTACAGCCGAAAACGGCTATAATACGTTATTATTTTTATTTTGTAACTTTGTAACCTTAATATTATATATAAATATATAAATAGGCATATTAGGCGTATATCATATATACCTAATACGCCTGATTAAAAATAGTTATTAACGCGCGTTATAGGAGGTTATACGTTACGATGGGATATACAAGACCGACAACAAAATCAGAGCGCAGAATTGAATCAGATCTGTGCAAGGGCGTGAAAGCGCTGGGCGGGAGAGCGTACAAATTCCTCTCCCCCGGAAGAAGCGGAGTACCCGACAGGATTGTTTGCCTTCCCGGAGGGTATGTTGTCTTCGTAGAACTGAAAACCGAAGACGGCAAACTCTCAGAACAGCAAAAGAAAAGAATCGAAGAACTGCAGAAGATGGGGCAGGATGTGTGTGTCATATACGGAGAGAAAGATCTGCATTATTTCCTGCTTTACGCAAAGGAGCGAGTGAACAATGCAGTTTAAACCACATGATTACCAAAAATACTGCATTGACAGGATAATCACCGACAACTCCCTGGGGCTGTTCCTCGATATGGGTCTCGGCAAGACCGCAATCACTCTTAGCGCTGTCAATATCCTGATGTTCGAAATGTTCAGCGTGAGCAAAGTTCTGATAATCGCGCCGAAAAAGGTTGCAGAAACGACATGGAGCAACGAAGCCGCAAAGTGGGATCATCTGAAACACCTGAGAGTATCGAAGATCATCGGAACTGCAGCACAGCGCATTAAGGCGCTTAACTCCCCCGCCGACATTTACGTAATCAACAGAGAAAACGTTCCTTGGCTGGTGGAATATGATGCAAATAACTGGCGCTTTGACATGGTGGTTATAGACGAGCTTTCGAGCTTCAAGAGCAACAAAGCAGCGCGCTTCAAGTCTCTGTGCTATGTACGACAACACATAAAGCGTTTTGTAGGTCTGACGGGCACACCTGCAAGCAACGGTCTCATTGACCTGTGGGCGCAGGTTTACCTCATAGACGGAGGTGAACGTCTGGGAAAGAGGATATCTCATTTCCGTGACCGATACTGCAACTGCGAAACCCACGGCGGGCATTTTACCACATACAGCATGAAAACAGGCTCAGAGGAAGCAATCAGAACGGCGATCTCCGATGTGTGCATATCCATGAAATCGGAAGATTATTTGCAGCTCCCCGAATGCCTGACGGTGGATGTGCCTGTTTACATGACACCAAAAGTCAAACAGCAGTATGAGGAATTTGAGAAAAATATGCTTCTGCAGATTGATGAAGACACGCTTGACGCAGGAACAGCAGCGGTGCTTTCCGGAAAACTTCAGCAGTTTGCAAACGGCGCCGTATACGACGAGGATAAAAACGTTATCCAGGTACACGACGGAAAGCTCGACGTGCTGTCCGAGCTTATCGAGGGGCTGAACGGTCAGCATGCGCTGATTTTCTACAACTTCCAGCACGACCTCAGCAGGATCCTCGAATACTTCAAGCAATCGCCACTTGAGATACGCCAGCTGAAAAATAACAAGGATCAGCAGGATTGGAATGACGGCAAAGTCGATATCCTTCTCGCCCATCCCGCTTCCGCCGGATACGGACTAAATTTACAGCAGGGCGGACATCACATAATCTGGTTCGGGCTTAACTGGTCCTTGGAGCTTTACGAACAGGCAAACAAACGACTGCACAGGCAGGGGCAGCAGGAAGCGGTTATTATTCACAGACTTATCACCCAAGAAACAAGAGACGTTGACGTCGCTGCCGCTCTCGAGGGAAAAGCTGATGTACAAAATGCACTTCTTGAAGCCCTGAAAGCAAGGATAAAAGAAATTAAACTGAGTTCTCCAACTGTTGGAAGAACGTAATACAGGAGTGAGAGAGTTGACAACATCAGAAATAAAATCGGAACTTAACAAAGCCCGAGAAGCTGTCAGAGATTACCGCCTTGCAAGGGATAAGGCTAACGCCTACGGTCAGACATTGATGGGCGGTAAGACTGTCAGATATGACAGCGACGGCAGCACTCACGAACGCAAAGGAAATCCTGTGGAAAATGCATACTGTACTTTGGCTGACTATGAAACCGAGGTTGATGAGCTATTTAGGGAAATGGTAGCGGCAAGAAAATCAGCTGAAAAATACATCAGACTTGTCAACGATTCTAAGCAGCGGAAGGTACTGATAAAATACTATCTCTCCCGTATGGATTGGGACGATATTGCGTATGAATTGGGGTATTCTGTACGGCACGTTCAAAGACTTCACGGATATGCGCTTATAAAAATTTCAAAAAGTACTTGACAATGTCATACCCTTTGTGTTAAAATGGGTATAGTTAAAAGTATGTAAATCCGTTCGCACAATGTGTGGGCGGATTTTTTTATGCATTATTCTGCGTCCTTCGGGGCGCTTTTATTTTCGGAGGTGAGGTATTATTGCAAAGCTTACGCCGAAACAAGAGCGTTTTTGTGAGGAATACCTCATCGACTTAAACGCTACTCAGGCGGCTATAAGAGCGGGATATTCTGCAAAAACTGCTGACAGAATAGCTTCTCAAAACTTGAGAAAACTTGAGGTTCAAAATAAAATATCCGAACTGCGCTCTCAGCAGTCAAAACGCACCGAAGTCACTGCGGACAGGGTGATTACCGAGTTAGCTGCTATTGCCTTTGCAGACCGCACGGAGCTTGCAAAGGTGGACAAGAACGGTAGCGTTAAATTCACCCCTACTGACAGCTTGCCCGATGATGTCAAGAAGGTTATTTCGGGCATAAAAGAGGGTAAATTCGGAACCGAAGTTTCGTCATATGACAAGGTCAAGGCTTTGGAGCTTCTCGGTAAGCACTTGGGGCTTTGGGAAAAATCTGCAAGTGAAGTCAATGCGCCCTCTGAGGTGCCTATGCTTTACAAAGCGTTGGAGGCTGATGACGAATGACGTTCAGTAAGCTTTCGACAAAGCAGAAAAAAATATTCCGCTGGTGCTATGGGGATAAATACAATGCTATCATATGCGACGGGGCGGTGCGCTCCGGCAAGACCGTTTGCATGGTCGCTTCGTTTATCCTGTGGGCTATGCGGTGCTTCAATAGTGCAACCTTCGGCATATGCGGCAAGACTGTTCGCTCTGCTGAGAGAAACATCATTATCCCGCTGCAGAGTATTGCAGACATTACCCATTATTTCCGCATTTCATATTCTCGGTCGGCAAATCTGCTGACGGTTGAGGGCAATGGTGTGAGAAATTACTTTTTCGTTTTCGGCGGCAAGGACGAAAGCTCATATATGCTCATTCAGGGCATTACGCTTTCGGGTGTGCTTTTTGACGAGGTTGCACTTATGCCCCGCTCCTTCGTGGAGCAGGCTATCACACGAACGCTTTCGGTTCAAGGGGCAAAATTGTGGTTTAACTGCAATCCCGACACTCCGAATCATTGGTTTTATACCGAATGGGTAAAGAAGGCTGAGGAACGTGGTGCGCTGCACCTGCACTTCCTGATGTCTGACAATCCGATACTTACGCCCGAGCAGCTTGCCAATGCGGACAAGCAATTCACTGGGGTATTTCATGACAGATATATCAAAGGTCTGTGGGTATCCGCAGAGGGCGTTATTTACAAGCAGTTTGCGGATAGTCCCGAGCTTTATGTCATTGATACTGTTCCCGATGATATTCTTTTCTGCACCATCGGCTTTGACTTCGGCGGCAACGGGTCTGCTCACGCAGGCATTTGCACAGGGTTCAGCAAACGCTTCGGAAAGGTCGTTGCGCTTGATGAATATTACCGCAAGGAAGTCATTACGCCGACTGCGCTTGAAGATGATGTGACGGCATTTATCCGCCGCTGTCAGGCTCGGTTTAATGTTTACGAGGCATATTTTGACAATGCGGAGACAACGCTTCTCAGGGGCATAAAATGCAAATGTGCCGAGGAGCATATTCCCGTTGAGGTCAAAAACGCCAAAAAGACCGAGATAATCGGGCGTATACGGCTTACAAATATGATAATGTCGCAAATGCGTTTTTTGGTTATGTCAGGCTGCAAGAATTTTATCGGTGCTCTGAGTACAGCGGTATGGGACAGCAAGAGCCTAACTGAGGACGTGCGGCTTGATGACGGTAATTACAACATAGACAGCCTTGACGCTTTTGAATACAGCATTGAGCCGTTTATGAAGGATATTATTGATTTGAGGTGATCGAGATGATGACTGAAAAAATACGGCAGGCTTTTCCGAAGGAGAGCTTTCCCGAGGATAACGGCTTTTATGCTAAGATGGACGGGTGGCAGCTTATCTATGAAGGCTCTCCCGACTGGCTCACAGTAAAGCGGGCGGGGCTTGGCAAGGGTGGAAAGCGGCGCATGAATACGCTGAACGCTGCTAAGATCCTTTGTGACGAATTTGCTCACAAGTGCTTTGCGGAGCAGGTGGATATTTCCTGCGGCTCAGAGGAATATGACAGGTTTATTCTTGATTTTCTCGACCGTGAGGGCTTCTGGAAGAACATTCCCCGCCTGCTGTCGGCGGCATTTGCTCAGGGCGGCTGTGCGCTTCGTGAATATATCGAAAATAGCAAGGTAAAGCTGTCCTTCGTTGAGGGGCGGCATTTTTATCCGCTGAAATGGGATAATCGTATCATTTCAGAGGGCATTTTTGAGGAGATTTCGGCGAGGGGAAAGTTTTATTACACGCTGTTTGAGAGGCATTCCGTAAAGGGTGAGAATATCTTCGTGGAGGATTTTCTTTACAAGTCTCCCGACCCGAATGCTCTTGGGGACAAGGTACCGCTTACGGAGCTTTATCCCGAAATGACGGCGGACACGTTCACATATCCTGTGAGTGCTCCTCTGTTTCAGTATTTCAAGCCCGATTTTCCTTCCAATGTGCGGACGGAGCTGCCCATCGGTATCAGCTGCTTTGCGAATTGCCTTGATACTCTCAAGGCTCTTGATGTGGCTTTCGACAGCTTTGCGAGGGAATTTGTGCTTGGCAAGAAGCGAATTATCGTGCCGTCCTCTTGTATTCGGACTGTTGTCAATCCAGAAACGGGTGAGACCGAGCGGTATTTCGATGCTGACGATGAAGTATATCAGGCTCTGAAATGCGATGAAGAGAAAGACCTCAGAATTACCGACAACACTACGGAGCTGAGGGTGCAGGAACACGTTGACGGAATAAACGCTCTGCTGAATATTCTCTGCTTTCAGGTGGGATTATCTCCCGGTGCGCTTTCCTTTGACAGGGCAGGCGGCGTGAAAACTGCTACCGAGGTCATTTCCGAGGAGAACAAGACGGCGATCACTATACGCTGTCAGAAAAATCTTCTTGTGGAGATGATCGAGGATATGTGCAGGGCGGTTCTTTCCCTTGCTATGGAAACGGGCGAAATTTCTCGGGGAGTGCCTGAGATCACCGCGGCGTTCAAGGACAGCGTTATTATTGACGATAACACGCTTATTGAGAATAACATAAACCTTGTGGCGGCGGGTCTCAAATCGAAGGTATCTGCTATTATGGAGGTTATGAAGTGCGACGAAGAGACGGCGAGGGCGGAGCTTGAGAGGATAAACGCCGAGACGGCTGTTGCGGGCATTTCGGACGGTGAGGGATTTGGCGGCGGTGATATGAATGACGAGGGAGCAGTATGACCAGCTTTCCGCTCCGCTTGTGAGGACGCTGCTTGATATGGAGGACGATATCCTCAGAGAAATTGTGGCGCAGCTTGCAAAGGACGGCAAGGTTTCCGACACTTCAAAATGGCGTATCAGGCAGCTTGCACGTTCGGGTCGGTTTGACAAGCGGGCGGCTGCCATTATTGACGGTTATTCGGGTGTGCAGAACGGGCAGGCTTTGGATATGATCCTTGAGGCGGCTCAGACCGAGATCGGATATCTTGACAATGCGGTGCAGGCGGCAAATATGGCGGGGCTTTCGGAATATTTCTCGGATATTCCTGCGGAGACTTCTGCTCTGAATGCGGCTAAGGCTTTCCAGAGGCAGGCGGCGAGTGATCTTAATCTTGTGAACACGGTTATGAAATACAAGGCGGGG
>JAGAJF010000162.1 GCA_017829005.1 Oscillospiraceae bacterium
ACATTTACGTCCATATCCTGAAAAGCAATGGAGAAATTGCCTATCTTCATCTGTCCCGTTACATAAACGGTAATGACATCGCTCTTGTGAGCCTTGCTTGTATAGCCTGTCAGCCTGATATCATAATAACCGTTTCTGAGCATAGTGGGGGCAAGCTGTCCGATAACGCTGCCGTCAATAGCTTCTGTGTCCTCGCAGATAGCTGTAAATTCATCTGTGCCAGCAGGTGCATACTCAAGAGTATACTTTACCAGACCGCTGCCCTTTGCCGAACCGATAATGTCCGTGGGCGCAGTTATTTCCTTTACATCTTCGGGAGATGTGATGTCAACGAAAAGCTCGTCATCATCGGGATCATCGGGATTTTCTCCTCCACCGTTTTCGGTGACATAAAGCATATACTTGAGGTCGGAAACATTACCGTCCTTTGCAGTGAGAATTGCATTAAAAAGATACTCGTCAGCCTTTTCGGGGATATATACAGCCTTCTTGTCAGAATCAAGAACGATCTCCTCGCCGTTTACGGTAACAACAAGGCTCTCGATCTCATCATCGGAAAGATTTTTGATTTCCACATAAACGGAAACCTCATCTCCGACCTTTGCTTCGTTATGAGTGCCATCATTGATACGGTCATCATTGATTATCAGCGATACGGTAACGATTTTTTCTTCACTGCCGCCGCCAATATCGGCTCCGCTTTCGTTTATTGTCAGAGTTATAGCCTTTGTGATATTGCTGCCGGCTTCATCAACTGCGGAAACAGCGATATCATATGTTCCAAACTGTTCGGGAGTATAGCTTGCCTTTGAATTTTCTACTGCAACACTCTCATTATTTACGGTGCAGGAAATTATCTTTTCACCAACACCGCCATCTGTGGTTATATTGATATCAAAAGGCTCTCCTACCTTGACCTTTGAAGTATCGATATCAACCTCAAGAGTAAGCTTATCCGCAGGTTCGCTGCCCTTGTTATTAACCGGAACAGATACGGAAGTCCACGCACTGTTTCCTGCTGCGTCATATGCCGTCGCTTTGATATCATATGTGCCGACTTCAGCATTTTCGATTATAAATCTGCCGTTTTCATCTGCGGAAAGCTCCTCGCCGTTTACCGTCAAAACAATATTTGTAACACCGATATTATCATCAGCCTTTACGGTAATGATAATGTCGTCGCCTTCGTAATAGATATCCTTGTTGAGCGAAAGGTCAACAGAAGGAGCGGAAACGTCCTGCTCGGGAGGCGTATAGGGCTCTGTAACGTTAACGGTCACAGAAACGGTTTTGCTGTTGCCCGAAGCGGTTTCAACAGTAACATTGAAAACATATTCACCCACAGCACCGGGGATATATTCATACACATTGTTTTCGGAGGTAAGAGCATTGCCGTTTACATCAACAGAAACCCTTTCCGTACCGTCGCCGCCGTTTACGTTAACGGTAAGGCGTGCTGTCTCACCGAGGTAAATTTCGGTATCGTCAACAAGAGCTTCAATGGTTATTATTGCCTCCTTAGCAGGTTCAATGGTAATGGAGTAGCCTGCACTTGAAACAATACCCGCTGCATTCCAGGCAATACCCACGAGAGTATGCTCGCCTGCGGTGATATTTTCAATTCGGAAGGAGTTATTTTCATCAAGCTGAACCTGCTGATAATTGTACTCAAGAGCTATTCCTGCAATTCCGTTTTCGTCCTCTGCAACAACGGTAACAATAACATCATCACCCTCGGAGTAAAGCTCTTTGTCGAATACAAGGTCAACTATAGGAGTGCTTGCCTTAATTACCTCTATGGAAGCCGAAGCGGTGATAGTTTTATTTGAATTTGTCACTGCTTTAGCTGTTAAAGTATATGTACCTGCATTTGCGGTATCAAGGGTGTATTTTCCGTCAGAAATGCTGACAGCTTCTCCGTTCAGGGTATATTCCACAGTCTTGATCTTATCCGCAAGTGTAGTGTTTACGGTGAAATATGCTTCTTCTCCTGTAAATATCTTTTCAGCGGAGGGAAGGATCTCTATAGTAGGAGTTTCGGAATTTACAATAATAGTGTATTCCTTGACATCGGATTTACCCGACCAATCAAAAGCTCGTACAACGACCTTGTATGTTCCGTTACTGCCGGGCATAGTAAGGGTGAATTCCCCACTGTCGGAAACCTCTACAGCGGTACGGTCGTTAAATATTACGCTGTACCATGAAATTTCGGTATTGTTCAGATTTTCGATCTCTGCGGAAATTTTCTGATATCTGTCTGCATACTGAGGAAGCTTTACAGATATCTCGGGTGCAGAAGCCTCTCCCGATTCGGGATCAATATCCTCATATTTGTCGGCAGGAGAAACGGTTATGCCAAACAAATCCACAGCTGTTTTTTCGCCGTCATTTACAGTCAGCTTGATTTCATATTCGCCCTCGGAGCAGAATACCGCAGAGGTAATAAGCGCATTCTTATCTGCAAATATTACATTGCCGTCGGTGCAGGACCATTCAAATGAAAGATCGTCTGCAAGGCAGTCATCGGAGACTATTCCTCTTACGGTCACGGGAACGTTCACCTTTGTGCCGAGCTTTGCATAAATTGACGCATTTGGCTCGGAATTGTCGGTTTCGGGAACATTTTCCGCAGTTACCGTTATATCAAAAAGCTCAGGTGTTTGACCATCAGAGGAAGCGGTCATATCAACGTTCAGTTTTATATATCTTCCCGTCAGTCCGCTGAGGGGAGCGTAATTCCGAACAGGCACAGCTTCGCCGAAGGTCACGCCGTCTTCGCTCACAGAGGCTGTAACACTGATATTTCCATCGCCGTATCTGATACCGTTCCAGAAAATGCCCGACCATTCGGTATTTGCTTGCTCACTGTCAAATACCGCAGTCCAGCTGCCGCTTGAAGCATATTTTGAAACGGGTATAGCCGCATCGTCCGCATATATTACTCCGGGCTTGCCGTTTTTATCGTAATATACGCAGGAGATATCTGTAATAAGCTCTGCAAATTCACCGTCTGCATTTGCGGTAATGGGCAGATTTATAGTTTCTGTTTCATCAATGGATATTCTGTCAAAGAACCATTCAAGAGTTATGCTTCCGTCGGAATGCTCCGTTATGCTTGCAGGAGCAGGCGTAACTGCACTCAGATCAACAGAATTTTTATCCTTAACTGTTGCTTTGAAGGTGGTGTTTCTTCCGGCGGTATTGAACACCTCGGAAGCGAAATACGTCATTATCTTTCCGATTTCCTCGGCTGTGGGGGCATTTTTGTAGATACCGTTGCTGTTGATGGCTACAGTCTGCATCTGGAGAGAACCTGTTCCAACCATCATGGCAAGAATACGTATTCCCTTTTCCCCTGCTGTTGTTGCCATAGCTGCGGAAGCACTGCTGTCCTCGCCGTCAGAAATTAGCATAATATACTTTTGCCTTTCATTGCTCTCAAATAAATTTACTGCATATTTTAAGCCGCTGCCAATATTTGTACCACCGGTATATTTTAGCTCATCAATAGCTGAATACAGTTCATCTTTATCTGATGTAAAAGCCTGAACATCATGAATAATTGTAGAAAATCCTACTACTGCACATCTGTCTCCAAGCTTCATCTGCGAAACAACCTGCTTAGCGGAAGCCTTGGCATTTGTCATTCTCGACCCGTTCATACTGCCGGATTCATCAACAAGTATCACAAGATCAACCGCATTTCCATCATTTTGTATCTCGCCGAAACCGCTAAGACCGTAAGAAATGTTTACAGCCTCACCATTCTGTGATATTGCGGAGGTATCTGCCGAATATGTTATCTTTATTCCGTTTCCGCTCTGTGAATCGCCATATACTTTCTGAATCGGATTTTTGTCACCCCCTGCATTTTCCGCAAGAATAAGCTGATCGGGCACAGCAAGGCTTACTCCGTCAAGTGTTCCCTCGGAAAAATCCTCGCTTGCAGTATATGTTTTGGTAATTCCTCTTTGTGCAGTTTCTCCTATAAGGTCAAGATCGCTGTCGCTGCCCTTGATGTTAAAAACACTTCCGCTGAAATTAACAGTATCGCCCCAGATATGTCCGTTTACCGTTGTCTCATTGGCATTGAAGGACACTTTTCCCTTGGGGGCATACATAATGCCGTCAATACTTATATTTGTGCCGTTGACGGTAATATTGCCGTTTCTCGAATACAGCACAAGTCTGCCTGTGGTGTTAAGATTATTTACGTTGTATGTAATGTCCTTGTCTGCAATAATGTAGCAGTCACCCTCAAAATTGGTTCCGCTGATCGTTACGTCACCCGAAACCATAATGCTGCCGTTTATGATATTTGTATCCTGAATATATGAAGGGCTTTCGGCATAATATGTGTATTCCCCTGCCTTTGCAAGAATTGCTTCTTCAAGGTCTGGCATAGCTATTGCTTCAATATTTTCATTTTTCTCGGGAATATTTATTTTCCAGCCGTTTGCTGTTACTGTTCCTGCTGCGTCAACCTTGCCGTCAAGATAAAATTCCGAAAGATTGCATACGAAATTACGACCGGAATATATTCCGCCCGTAAAATTGCTTTTCCAGCCGTTGAGGGTAAGGTCTTCGTTTTGATTGGCGGAAAAGACGGTGTATTCAAACATCTTTTCCGTTTGCTTTATTTCGGGAACACTTAGTCTTTTTGTTACAATTTTTTCATAACCGTTTTCTGCTGTAACAATGATTTTATATGTATAGGTTTTTTCAGCATTTACTGAAGAAGCCTTTACCTTCCAAATAACATTACTTTCTGCATTGGAGTCCATTACCCCGATTTCTATCGTCTCACTGCTTCCATCAGACAGCTTTAACCCATTGGGAAGTACGATCTTTACCTGAACATTATTTACTGTTTCTTCGCTGATATTTTTGAGTAGTGCTTTAACATTAAACGGATTGGGAGAATATCCAACTGCCGATGCTGCTAAGGATTGAGGTGCGTCAACCGATACAGCGATCGGGGGCTGCATATTGACATCAGTATTGGCAATATGCAGTGCATAAAGGAATAAATCATCCATGACCCTTTTGCCAAAACGGTTATAATTGCTATAGTTATGCTCCCATGTTAAGCCCGAAGCAATAATATGTCCTTTTCCATATGGATATTCAACTAATGTTGGTGCGTTATTCTTTGAACCTCTTAATATAACATTGCTTCCATTTGGTAATGTATCTTCATTGAACGATATATGGCTGCAATAATTGCTGTAGAGCAGATCATCTGTAAGTTTATTGCCATCCGATAACTCAGCTGTTATGATAGGATGATCATTATCTGTAATGTAATTATAATAATCATAATCTCTATATTTCGTAACGCCGCCGGGAAGCTCGGCAGATAATGTAGCATTAGAAGTTTTATGAAAAGCTTTGCATAAAACGAGTTATGTAAAGTAAGTAATTATGTAAAGAAAATCCCCAACAACCGCGAAAAATCACAAAAAAACGTTGAAATACTTTACATAATACTCCATAATAAAAAATGTGGAAACA
>JAGAJF010000163.1 GCA_017829005.1 Oscillospiraceae bacterium
CAGCTGGTGTTATGGCTCAGCTGATGGCTAAGGAAGGCAACTTTGCTCTTCTCAGACTGCCCTCCGGCGAGCTTCGCAAGGTTCCTGTAACCTGCATGGCTACCATCGGTCAGGTCGGCAACATCGACCACGAGAACGTTAACCTCGGTAAGGCAGGACGCACCCGTCACAAGGGCATCAGACCTACTGTAAGAGGTTCTGTAATGAACCCCTGCGATCACCCCCACGGCGGTGGTGAAGGTAAGTCTCCCGTTGGCCGTCCCGGACCTGTTACCCCTTGGGGAAAGCCCGCTCTCGGATACAAGACCAGAGCTACTCACAACCGTTCCGACAAGTTCATTGTCAAGAGAAGAAACGGCAAGTAATTCACACCCGTTCCCAAGCACTTCAAAATATTTTATTATACTCATAGGATTCGTAAAGAGGAGATTGTTGATTTTGTCCTCAGGGGCAAAATCAGCATAATCTTGCCTCTAAAATCTGAGAGGGGAGGAAAACCAATGAGCAGAAGTATCAAGAAGGGACCTTACGTTCAGGAAGTCCTTTTAAAGAGAGTTATTGCTATGAACGAGGCAGGCGAAAAGAAGGTCCTCAAGACCTGGAGCAGATCCTCTACTATTTTCCCTGATTTCGTAGGACACACATTTGCTGTTCATGACGGCAGAAAGCACGTTCCCGTTTATGTTACAGAGGATATGGTAGGTCACAAGCTCGGTGAGTTCGCACCTACAAGAACATTCAAGGGCCACGCAGGCTCCAAGACATCCAACAACGGCAAGTAAGGCAGAGAGGAGAAGATTTTAATGGAAGCAAGAGCACATCTTACTAATGCTCGCATAGCGCCCAGAAAGGTTCAGATCGTTCTCGACCTTATCAGAGGCAAGGACGTTGAGACCGCTATGGCGATCTTAAAGTATACACCTAAGTCTGCCTGTGAATACCTGGAGAAGCTTCTGAAGTCTGCGGTTGCAAACGCTGAGAACAATTTCGGTATGAATAAGGAGAACCTTATCGTTTCCGAGTGCTTCGTTTGCCCCGGACCTATCATGAAGCGCATCATGCCTCGTGCACAGGGCAGAGCTTTCCGCATCAACAAGAGAACTTCCAACGTTACTCTCGTTGTAGCTGAAAAAGAATAAGTCGAAAGAGGAGGTAAATTATGGGACAGAAAGTTAATCCCCACGGTCTGCGTGTAGGCGTTATCAAGGACTGGGATTCCCGTTGGTTTGCAAACAAGGCTGCTTTCGGCGATACACTTGTTGAGGACTACAACGTTCGTAATTTCATCAAGAAGAGCCTTAAGGACGCAGGCGTTCCTAAGGTTGAGATCGAAAGATTCGCAGGCAAGGTTAGAATTCACGTTTACTGCGCTAAGCCCGGTATTGTTATCGGACGCGGCGGTGAAAATATCGAGAAGCTCCGTCTCTCCGTTGAGAAGATGATGGGCAAGTCTGTTTACATCAACATCGTTGAGGTTAAGCAGCCCGATCTTGACTCTACTCTCGTTGCTGAGAACATTGCTGCTCAGCTCGAAAACCGTGTTTCCTACAGACGTGCTATGAAGCAGGCTATAGGCCGTGCTATGAAGCTCGGTGCTAAGGGTATCAAGGTTAGAGTAGGCGGTCGTCTGGCAGGTGCCGAGATCGCAAGAAGCGAAACTTATCACGAGGGTACTATTCCCCTTCAGACCATCCGTGCTGACATCGACTACGGCTTCGCTGAGGCTCACACAACCTACGGCCGTCTCGGTATCAAGGTTTGGATCTACAAGGGTGAGGTCCTCAAGGGTGAGGCTTCCGCTGCAAGAGTTAACAAGGCTCCTGCTGAAAAGCCCGAGAGAAAGCGCCGCAATAATGACGGCAGAAAGCGCGAGGGCGGCTACAGACCCCGTGCTAACAAGAACGAAGGAGGTAATGCATAATGCTGCTTCCCAAGAGAGTTAAGTACAGAAGAGTTCAGAGAGGCAGAATGACCGGTAAGGCTCTCAGAGGAAACACCGTTTCCAATGGTCAGTTCGGTCTTCAGGCTCTTGAGCCTGCTTGGATCACTTCCAATCAGATCGAGGCTGCCCGTATCGCTATGACACGTTACATCAAGCGTGGCGGTCAGGTTTGGATCAAGATATTCCCCGACAAGCCCATCACTGAGAAGCCCGCTGAAACTCGAATGGGTTCAGGTAAGGGTTCTCCCGAATACTGGGTGGCTGTTGTTAAGCCCGGCAGAGTTCTCTTTGAGATCGCCGGCGTTCCCGAGGAGACTGCAAGAGAGGCTATGCGTCTCGCTATGCACAAGCTCCCCATCAAGTGCAAGTTTATAACTAAGGAAGAGGAGGCGAGCAAGTAATGAAGGCTTCGGAAATCAGAGATATGACCGCTCAGGAGCTGGAGAACAAGCTCGTTGATCTCAAGAAAGAGCTTTTCGCTCTCCGCTTCCAGCACACTGTTAATCAGCTTGATAATCCTGCACGTTTAAAGGCTGTCAAGAAGGACATTGCCCGCATCAAGACCATTCAGCGCGAGCAGTCCAATGCTAAGTAAGGGAGGACATTATAATGGCTGAAAGAAATCTTAGAAAAACAAGAGTCGGCAAGGTAGTTTCCAACAAGATGGACAAGACTATCGTTGTTGCAATTCAGGATAATGTAAAGCACCCCCTTTACAAGAAGATCATCAAGAGAACCATCAAGCTCAAGGCTCACGATGAGCAGAACATCTGCAACATCGGCGACAGAGTTGAGATCATGGAAACTCGTCCTCTTTCCAAGGACAAGAGATGGAGACTTGTTGAGGTTATCGAGAAGGCTAAGTAATTGGTTCTTTGAGATAGTAGCTTTCACCGGAATTTTTTTGGGAAATTTCTAAAAAGGTATTGACAAATGGATTTCGGTGTGGTATAATGTTCAATGTTGCTGATGTTTGGGCAAAAATGATAGTTTTGCGATACACACGGCAGCGTTGAGACTATAATATCAATTCAATTGTGATTTCCGGTATCAGGCAGGTGTATTCCTGCCTAATGCCGTATTTCGCTGTTAAGGAAGGAGTTAATGCGCTGTGATACAGATGCAGACTTATTTAAAGGTCGCTGATAACACAGGTGCCAAGGAGCTTATGTGCATCAGAGTTCTCGGCGGTACACGCAGAAGATATGCTAATATCGGCGATGTAGTCGTTGCTTCCGTTAAAAAAGCAACACCAGGCGGCGTTGTTAAGAAGGGCGACGTTGTTAAGGCAGTTATCGTTCGTTCCGCTAAGGGTCTCCGCAGAGAGGATGGTACTTACATCCGTTTTGATGAGAACGCAGCAGTTATCATCAAGGAGGACAAGAACCCCAGAGGAACACGTATTTTTGGACCTGTTGCAAGAGAGCTTCGTGACAAGGATTATATGAAGATCCTTTCCCTCGCTCCCGAGGTTCTTTAATGGAGGTGCCGCAAGATGAATAAGAAGTTACACGTTAAAACAGGCGACACTGTTGTTGTTCTTTCCGGTAAGGATAAAGGCAAGAAGGGCAAGGTGCTCGAGGTTTCCCCCAAGGAGCAGAAGGTCATCGTTGAGGGTCTCAACATCGTTACCAAGCACGTTAAGCCCCGTCAGATGGGTCAGCAGGGCGGCATCGTTAAGTGCGAGGCTCCCCTTTATGCCTGCAAGGTTATGGCTGTTTGCCCCCACTGCGGCAAGCCCACAAGACTCGGTCACAAGATCGAGGCTGACGGCACTAAGTCCAGAGTCTGCAAGCACGCAGACTGCGGCAAAGCATACTAATGAAAGGAGTTACCTAAAATGGCAGCAAATCTTAAGGAATTATATGTCAGCACAGTAGCTCCCTCACTTATGAAGAAGTTCAGCTACAAGAGCGTTATGCAGATCCCCAAGATCGACAAGGTCGTTATCAATGTCGGCGCAGGCGAGGCTAAGGACAACTCCAAGGTCATCGATGCTATCATGAACGATCTCGCACTTATCACCGGTCAGAAGCCCGTTGTATGCCGTGCTAAGAAGTCGGTCGCAAACTTCAAGATCCGTGAGGGCATGCCTATCGGCGTTAAGGTTACTCTCAGAGGCGAGAAGATGTACGAGTTCCTCGACAGACTCTTCAATGTTGCATTCCCCCGTGTTCGTGACTTCAGAGGAATCAACGGAAACTCCTTCGACGGCAGAGGCAATTACTCCACCGGTATCAAGGAGCAGCTCATCTTCCCCGAGATCGAGTACGATAAAATTGATAAGGTTCGCGGTATGGATATCAACATCATCACTACCGCTAACACCGACGAAGAAGCAAAAGAGCTGCTCGAGCTTATGGGCGCTCCCTTTGCTAAGTAATTGGGAGGTTTAATTAAATGGCTAAAACTTCAATGAAGATCAAGCAGCAGAGAACTCCTAAGTACTCTACCAGAGCTTACAACAGATGCAAGATCTGCGGACGTCCCCACGCTTATCTCAGAAAGTTCGGCATTTGCCGTATCTGCTTCAGAGAGCTTGCTCACAAGGGTCAGATCCCCGGAGTCAAGAAGGCAAGCTGGTAATCTCCGCTTCGCTTATTACGCTAAATTTATCAAGGAGGTTATGGTATGCAAATTACCGATTCAATTGCTGATATCCTTACAAGAATCCGTAACGCCAACACCGCTAAGCACGCTACTGTTGACGTGCCCGCTTCCAACATGAAGAAGTCTATCGCTCAGATTCTTGTTGATGAAGGTTATATCAAGAGCTATCAGATAATCGACGACGGCAAGCAGGGTGTTATCAGAATTACCCTCAAGTACGGCGAAAATAAATCTCAGGTCATCACCGGTCTGCGCAGAGTTTCCAAGCCCGGCCTTCGCATTTACTCCAGCTGTGAGGATATGCCCAAGGTCATGAAGGGCCTCGGTATTGCCATTGTGTCTACTTCCAAGGGAGTTATGACTGACAAGAAGGCAAGAGAGCTCAATGTCGGCGGCGAAGTCCTTGCATTTGTATGGTAAGGAGGAACTAAAGCTATGTCAAGAATAGGCAGAAAGCCCATTGCTGTTCCCGCAGGCGTTGATGTTAAGATCGACGGTACTACCGTTACTGTTAAGGGTCCCAAGGGCACACTCACAAAGTCCTTCCACAAGGATATGATAATCAAGCAGGAAGGCAATGAACTCATCGTTGAGCGTCCTTCCGAGGATAAGCTCCACAAGTCCCTCCACGGACTTACAAGAACCCTCGTTTCCAATATGGTTGAGGGCGTTACAACAGGCTTCTCCAAGTCTCTCGACATCGAGGGTATCGGTTACAGAGCTCAGAAGCAGGGCAAGAACCTGGTTATGAACCTGGGTTACTCCCATCAGGTCATCGTTCCCGAGATCGACGGCATCACTATCGACGTTCCCGCTGCTACTAAGATAATCGTTAACGGTATCGACAAGCAGGTGGTTGGTCAGTTCGCTGCTGAGATCCGCGAGAAGAGACCTCCCGAGCCTTATAAGGGCAAGGGTATCCGCTACACCGGCGAGCATATCATCCGCAAGGAAGGTAAGGCAGGTAAGGGCAAGAAGTAATTCTTTCCTACGGGTTTTTCATTCAATACGAAAGAGAATGGGACAGTATCGCACTACTATTCTCCAGTTTGAAAAGGAGTTGAATTTAAATGGTTAAGCAGATGAACAGAAAGGCTGCAAGAGCTAAGAGACAGGCAAGAGTTCGTTATAAGATCAGCGGTACCGCTGCTTGCCCCAGACTCAATGTTTTCCGCAGCGCTAAGCATATCTACGCTCAGCTTATCGACGATGTTGCAGGTGTAACTCTCGCAAGCGCTTCCTCTATGGACAAGGGCTTCGAGGGCAACGGCGGCAACCAGGACGGCGCTTTCAAGGTTGGCGAGGCTATCGCTGCTGCTGCTAAGGAAAAGGGTATCACCGATGTTGTTTTCGACAGAGCAGGTTACCTTTATCACGGCAGAGTTGCTAAGCTTGCTGACGGCGCAAGACAGGGCGGTCTTAACTTCTGATTTTTAATGATCGGATACACTTTTAAAGGAGGTTATACTTTTGGCTAAGATAGACGCTACAAACCTTGAGCTTACCGAAAAGGTCGTTGCTATCAACAGAGTTTCCAAGACTGTTAAGGGCGGCCGTATCTTCAAGTTTGCTGCTCTCGTTGTTGTCGGCGACGGCAACGGCACTGTTGGCTTCGGTATCGGCAAGTCAGGCGAAGTTCCCGACGCTATCCGCAAGGGTATCGAGGACGCTAAGAAGAATTTAACTAAAATCGCACTCAGAGGTTCAACAATCCCTCACGAGGTTATCGGTGAATTCGGCGCAGGCCGCGTTCTTATGAAGCCCGCTGCTCCCGGTACCGGCGTTATCGCAGGCGGTCCCGTTCGTGCAGTTATCGAGGTTGCAGGAATCAAGGACATCAGAACTAAGTCCCTTCGTTCCAACAATGCCTGCAACGTTGTAAGAGCTACCCTTCAGGGTCTCACAAGCCTTCGCAGCGCTAAGGAAGTTGCTGCTGTAAGAGGCAAGTCCGTTAAGGAAATTTTAGGCTAAGGAGGATGACTGAAATGGTTACTATTAAGCTTGTAAAAAGTCTTAACAGCTGCAAAAAAGACCAGATCGCTACTGCTCATTCTCTCGGTCTTAGAAAAATCGGCGACACTACTACTCAGCAGGATAACGCTGCTGTTCAGGGTAAGATCAGAAAGATTGCCCACCTCATAAATGTAACTAACGCTTAAATTGCAGGGAGGTGCGATTAGTATGAAGTTATTTGAACTTTCTCCCGCCGCTGGCTCCGTTAAGGACGTCAAGAGAGTCGGCAGAGGCCATGGCTCAGGCAACGGCAAGACTGCCGGCAAGGGTCACAAGGGTCAGAATGCACGTTCCGGCGGAGGCGTAAGACCAGGCTTTGAAGGCGGTCAGATGCCTATGACAAGAAGAATCCCCAAGAGAGGATTCAACAACATTTTCGCTGTAAAATATTCTACCGTTAATGTTTCCGACCTCGACAAGTTTGTTGACGGTACTGTTGTTGACGCTGAGCTCCTCGCAGCAAGCGGTCTCATCAAGAAAACTACCAACGGTGTTAAGATCCTCGGCAACGGCGAGCTTTCCAAGAACCTTACTGTTAAGGCTCAGGCATTCTCCGCTTCCGCTAAGGAAAAAATCGAGAAAGCAGGCGGGAAGGCTGAGGTGATGTAATGTGGTTGAGACCTTGCGCAATGCTTGGAAAACACCTGAGCTGAGAAAAAAGCTCTTATACACATTACTCATTATCGTTATTTTCCGTCTCGGATGCGCAGTTCCCGTTCCCTTCCTTATCCCTTCCGCTCTGGCGGGTATGGTTCAGGACGGCAACATCTTCGGCTACCTTGATATGCTGTCGGGTGGTGCCCTTTCTAAGGGAACTGTTTTTGCGCTTTCCATTCAGCCTTACATCAACGCTTCGATCATCGTTCAGCTCCTGACATATGCGCTGCCTCCTCTGGAGTCTCTCCAGAAAGAGGGCGAGGAGGGCAGGAAAAAGCTACAGAAGATCACAAGCTTCGTTGCTCTTGCCATCTCGCTGGTTATGTCCTATGCGTATTACCTCACTATGAGAAGTCAGGGCGCTGTTCAGTATACTTCGGGCTTTGAGGGCGTTTTCGCTGCTATAGTTATTATAGCGGTATTTACTGCAGGTTCAAACCTTATCGTTTTCCTGGGTAACCTGGTCAACGAAAACGGTATCGGAAACGGTATCTCCATTATCCTTTTCGCAGGTATCGTGGCAAGATTCCCCACCGATATTATTGATATGTTCAAGGTCGCTATGACCGACAAGCAGAAGTATCTCGGACTTGCTTTCCTTGTACTCATCATTTACGTTCTTATGATCGCGTTCATCGTTGTGATGAACAATGCGGAAAGACGTATCCCCATTCAGTATGCCAAGCGTGTTGTGGGCAGAAAACAGTACGGCGGTCAGAATACTCACATTCCCGTCAAGATCGCTATGAGCGGCGTTATGCCTATCATTTTTGCGATGGCATTTATGTCCATTCCTCAGACCCTTGAAATGTTCATTAAGAGACCTGCTAATCCTGAGGGCTTCTGGCAGAATTTCTATGTAGGATTTCTGAATTTCTTCAATTTCAACGGTATCTGGTATGCTATAATTTACTTCGTTCTTATTATTGCATTCAACTATTTCTACGTTTCAATGCAGTATAATCCCATAGAGATCGCTAACAACCTCCGTCAGAACAACGGCGGTATCCCCGGTATCAGACCCGGTAAGCCTACAAGCGATTTCATTCAGAGGGTGCTTTCAAAGATCACTCTCATCGGCGCTGTGTGCCTCGGTATCATTGCTATTTTCCCCATTCTGTTCCATATGGCAGTTCCTGCTATGAACATTTCCATGGGCGGTACCTCGATACTGATCATCGTAAGCGTCGCTCTCGAGACAGTCAGAACTCTCGAATCCCAGATGATGATGCGTCACCACAAGGGCTTCCTTGAGTAATATGAACCGATAATCAAGAAAGGCGGAATTGTAATGAATCTTATTCTTCTCGGCGCTCCCGGCGCAGGCAAGGGTACTCAGGCAGAAGTTATCAGCAATACCCTCAACATTCCCCAGATCTCTACCGGAAACATTCTCAGAGCTGCCGTTAAAAACGGTACAGAGTGCGGTCTTAAGGCTAAGAGCTTTATGGACGCAGGCGCTCTCGTTCCCGATGAGGTAGTTATCGGTATCCTCAAGGACAGGATCGCTGAGGATGACTGCAAAAACGGTTTCATTCTCGACGGTTTCCCCAGAACTGTTCCCCAGGCTGAGGCTCTCGAGGCTATGGGCGTTCAGATCGACAAGGTTATCGAAATTTCCGTTCCCGATGAGGATATCAAGGCTCGTCTGGGCGGAAGAAGAGTTTGTGAATCCTGCGGTGCTACCTACCACATCGAATTTAACCCTCCCAAGGTTGAGGGCAAGTGCGATAAGTGCGGCGGCAACGCTGTTCAGCGTAAGGACGACGCTCCCGAAACTGTTATTGACAGACTCAAGACTTATCACGAAGCAACCGCTCCTCTCGTTGATTTTTACAAGGGAAAGGGCAAGCTCACTACCGTTTACGGTCAGAGCGAGGTCTCCGCGACTTCCAAGCTTGTTCTTGAAGCGGTCAATGCCTGAATTTTTTAAAGAAGGCGCAAAATGATCAACGTTAAATCTAAATCCGAATTGGAAAAGATGCGTTTAGCCGGAAAAATTTCGGCTAACGCTCTCCACTACGGTGGACAGTCCATCCGTGTGGGTATGTCGACCTACGAGCTTGACAAGATCATTCACGATTATATCGTTAAAAACGGCGCTAAGCCCAATTTCCTGGGCTACGGGGGATTTCCCGGCTCCGCCTGCATTTCGATTAACAACAAGGTGATCCACGGTATCCCCTCCAAGCATGAATTCATTCAGGACGGCGATATCGTAAGCATCGACACAGGTGCTTGCATTGACGGCTTCAACGGCGATAATGCTTATACGTTTGCTGTCGGTAATGTTTCTGAGGAAGCAAGACAGCTTCTCCGTGTTACTGAGGAGTCCCTTTACAAGGCGATAGATCAGGCGGTCGTGGGCAATCGCATAGGCGATATCTCCCACGCTGTGGAGGAGCACGTCACTTCTTATGGATACGGCGTTGTCAAACAGTATGTCGGTCACGGAGTTGGAGCTTCTCTCCACGAATCTCCCGAGATACCGAACTTCGGCAAGCCCGGAAGAGGTCCGAGACTGGTTGCAGGTATGACACTCGCCATCGAGCCTATGATCAATGCGGTAGGTGAGGAGGTAAAAGTCCTTCCCGACGGCTGGACCGTATTGACTAAATCAGGTTCACTCTCTGCTCACTTTGAGCATACAGTCGCCATCACGTCCGATGGTCCCGTAATTCTTACGAAACCAACTATTATTTAAGGGGGACGCTGATGTGGAAAGCTTAAGCGGCAGAATAGTCCGCAGCTGTGCCGGAAGGGACAAAGGTAACTTCCTCGTTGTCATCAGAGCGGATGAAAGCTTCGTTTATGTGGCAGACGGCAAGGAACGTAAGCTTGCTTCTCTCAAAAAGAAAAGCTTAAAGCACGTGAAACCTACCAATACTGTTATTGATACGGAGTCTCTGACCGACAAGAAGCTCAGAAAGCTTATTGCCGAATTTTCGGCGGCTTCTGATTTTTAACCCGAAACTACATCCAAGGAGGCTGTCAGCTTGTCTAAGGAAGATGTTATTGAGATCGAGGGCACGGTTATCGAAGCTCTCCCCAACGCCAACTTTCAGGTTGAGCTTGCAAACGGACATAAGATTCTTGCTCACGTATCGGGCAAACTGAGAATGAACTATATCAGAATCGTTCCCGGCGACAAGGTTACTGTTGAAATGTCCCCATATGACCTTACTAAGGGCAGGATCACGTGGAGAGCCAAGTGATACGGATCACCGTTATCTGCTGAGTTTTCTCAGCACATCACTCAAGAAGGAGGAATTATAATGAAAGTAAGACCTTCAGTTAAGCCTATCTGCGAAAAGTGCAAGGTTATCAAAAGAAAAGGCAAAATTATGATCATATGCGAAAATCCTAAGCATAAGCAGCGTCAGGGCTGATTGCTGTAGCTGCCAATGCAGCTTGAAATAAGGATAAAATAGCCATAACACACTGGGCGCAAGTCCAAATTTTATTCGGAGGTGTATTTTTAATGGCACGTATTGCCGGTGTTGACCTTCCCAAGAATAAGAGAGTTGAGATAGGACTCACTTATATCTACGGTATCGGTCGTAAATCTGCGGAAACTATTCTCGCAAACACAGGTGTAAACCCTGATACAAGAGTTAAGGATCTCACTGAGGACGATGTTGCTAAGCTTCGTGACTACATCGACCACAACTTCATCGTTGAGGGCGATCTCAGAAGAAATGTTGCGCTTAACATCAAGCGTCTCGTTGAAATCGGTTGTTACAGAGGCGTTCGTCACCGCAAGGGTCTCCCCGTAAGAGGTCAGAGAACCAAGACTAACGCAAGAACCCGCAAGGGCCCCGTTAAGACAATCGCTAACAAGAAGAAGTAAGGAGGGATTGAACAATGGCTCAGGTTAAGGGTAAAAAGACTACCATCAGAAGACGTCGTGAACGTAAAAATATTGAAAATGGCGCTGTTCATATCCAGTCCACTTTCAACAATACTATCGTAACTATCACCGATACTCAGGGCAATGCTCTTTCATGGGCATCTGCAGGCGGTCTCGGTTTCAGAGGCTCCAAGAAGTCCACTCCTTTCGCTGCTCAGACTGCTGCTGAAACTGCTGCAAGAGCTGCTATGGAGCACGGCCTCAAGACTGTTGAGGTTTACGTTAAGGGTCCCGGTGCAGGAAGAGAAGCTGCTATCAGAGCTCTCCAGACCGTTGGTCTCGAGGTAAGACTTATCAAGGATGTTACTCCTATTCCTCACAATGGCTGCCGTCCTCCCAAGAGAAGACGTGTCTAATTTTCAGGAGGTGTTATTGAAATGGCTTTAAATAAAGAACCCATCCTCAAGAGATGCAGATACCTGGGCATCAGCCCCATGGTTATGGGCGTTTCTAAGGAGTCCAAGAGAAATCCCGGCGCTAACAGCAGAAAAAAGGTTTCCGAGTATGGTATGCAGCTCAAGGAAAAGCAGAAGCTGAAGTTCATCTACGGCGTACTTGAGAAGCCCTTCTATCACTACTTTGAGATCGCTTCCAAGATGGAGGGTAAGGCCGGTGATAACCTTATCACTATCCTCGAATCCAGACTTGACAATGTTGTTTACAGAATGGGTCTCGCTCTCACAAGACGTGAGGCAAGACAGCTTGTTACTCACAGACATTTCACTGTTAACGGCAAGCGTGTAAACATTCCCTCTTACCGCATCAAGGAAGGCGATGTTATCGCTCTCTACGAGGGAAGCCGCAGCAGCACTAAGTTTAAGGATGTTGTTGAGCAGACTGCTACAAGAGTTGTTCCCCTCTGGCTCGAGGCTGACAAGGATAACTTCTCCGCTAAGGTAGTTCGTATGCCCAACGTTGAGGACCTCGATTACGAGACTTCTACACACCTTATCGTCGAGCTGTACTCCAAGTAATAGCTTTAAATATACTATGCACCGCTTTTTTGCGGCGCATAGGATATGTACGTTTACTAACAATGCGACTATAGGAGGGTTATACTAATGCTTGAAAAAATCGAAAA
Organism: Oscillospiraceae bacterium; assembly: GCA_017829005.1. Classification (GTDB taxonomy): domain Bacteria; phylum Bacillota; class Clostridia; order Oscillospirales; family Ruminococcaceae; genus Huintestinicola. The sequence continues at coordinate 12,214 of JAGAJF010000163.1, forward strand.
GCCGGAAATTGATACCGTTAAGCTGGATGTAAACGGCACTTACGGTATGTTCGTTCTCGCTCCTCTGGAGCGCGGCTATGGTACTACTCTGGGCAACAGCCTCAGACGTGTACTGCTCTCCTCGCTTCCGGGTGTTGCCGTTACTTCCGTGAAGATCGACGGCGTTCACCACGAATTATCCACTATTCCCGGGGTTAAGGAAGACGTTACTGAGATCATTCTTAACCTTAAGGGTCTGACTGCAAAGCTTTACGGCGAGGGTCCCAAGACCATCTATATCGAGGCTGAGGACGAGTGCGAGGTCACTGCAGGCGATATCAAGACCGATTCTGAGGTAGATATCCTTGTTCCCGATATGCACATCGCTACTCTCGGTAAGGACGCAAAGCTTTATATGGAGATCACTATTGACCGTGGCAGGGGCTATGTTCCCGCTGAAAAGAACAAGCAGCTTTTCAATCTCGGCATCGACGTGATCGCAGTTGACTCTATTTACACGCCTGTACTGAAGGTAAACTTCCGCGTCGAGGATACTCGTCTCGGTCAGGTTACAGATTATGACAAGCTTATTCTTGAGGTATGGACAGACGGTACCGTATCTGCTAAGGAAGCTGTGTCTCAGGCAGCCAATCTCCTCATTGAGCATCTGAAATCATTCAGCAATCTTTCCGATGAGTCCGCTATCACCGAAATTATGGTGGAGAAGGACGATAAGGGCAAGGAGAAGATCCTTGAGATGACCATTGAGGAACTTGACTTATCAGTACGTTCCTTTAACTGCTTGAAGCGTGCGGGAATCAATACCGTTGAAGATCTGATTAGCAAATCAGAAGAAGAAATGATGAAGGTTAGAAACCTCGGTAAGAAGTCCTTCGACGAGGTTAAGGAGAAGCTCCAGTCTCTGGGCTTTGACCTTAGCAGCGAGGAAGAATAACCGTTCAATATTTGGTAAGGAGTGAATATCAATGCCGGGAACCAGAAAACTGGGCAGAACAAGCGACCATAGAAAGGCTATGCTGAGAGCTATGGTTACATTCCTGCTTGAGAATGGCAGAATTGAAACTACAGTTACCAGAGCGAAGGAAGTTCGCTCTATGGCTGAAAAAATGATCACTACAGCAAAGACCAATGACCTCCACTCTAAGCGTCAGGTTCTTGCTTATGTTACTAAGGAAGATGTTGTCAAGAAGCTTTTTGACGAGATCGCTCCCAAGTACGCTGATGTAAACGGCGGCTACACAAGGATCGTTAAGATCGGTCCCCGCCGCGGCGACGCTGCTGAGATGGCAGTTATCGAGCTTGTTTGATTATAAATAAGTAAGTTTTATCCCCCTGTTCATGCGAACGGGGGGATTTTTTTTATTGTTAGCTGACGGCTAACCAAATCCCCCTAATGATATGATATACTGTGATATAAGATAAGAAAATTCGTTACTGATGTCACAATTACCGATAGGGGGTATATAAAATGAAAGCAATTCTTCAAATAGTGATAGCGATAGCTATTAACCGAATATATCATAAGAATTTTGAAGTGGTATATTTGTCATTCATTTCTGTGATTAAGGAATGGGCAGTATGTCTTTTGATAAGCTGTCTGATAGTTGAAGGGGTATACGAATTCTTTTTATAATAATGCTTCAGACGGTCTGTAAATCAAATATCTGTTTATAATAATTTTTTCTTGATATTTTTTTAACAGCAGCCGGTATTTTCGGAGGTATATAATAAATTCTATTTATCCCATAGGAATTGTCTCGAAGCTATTGACAATTCACACCAAAAGCGGTATTATATAAATACAGTGAATGAACGAGGAGCGGTGTGATGTCAATAAAGAAAATTGCTGAGATGGCGGGGGTTTCGGTGTCTACTGCGGGCAGGGTGCTAAGTGACCCCAATCACCGATGCTTGTCCGAGGAGGTTCGTCAGCGGATATTGCAGGCTGCACGTGATATAGATTATGTTCCCAATGAGGCTGCCAGAAATCTTAAAAGCGGCAGCACGGGGGGCAGGAAGATATATTACATTGATATCCTGCTTACTCGGGTCATATCCGAGGAAAATGACCCCTTTTTCAGCGAGATGCTGAGACTTACCGAGCTGGAGATAAGAAGAAACAACTGCATTGTTTCAAATATACGGTATTTCTCCCAGCTTTCCGATGAAAAATACTGTATGTCCGAGGAGGCAGAGCGGGATATCGGTGAGCTGTACAAGTCCTCCGAGCGTCATTCCGACGGGCTTATCATTATCGGAAAATGCTGTGACAAGGCTCTCAAGCTCATTAAAAAGCATGAAAAGAATATCGTTTCCATAAACCGAAATTCCACTAATTATGAGGTGGACGAGGTTTTGTGCGACGGCAGGAAGATAGCACTTCTGGCTATTGAACAGCTTGTGAAATGCGGTCACACAAGGGTCGGTTATGTGGGCGGCTGTCACAATGAAGCCCGTTTTGCGGGCTATCAGGAGGCGCTGACCGGATACCGCCTTGAGCTTGACATTGACTACATTTACGATACCACTCCCGATGAGGAAAACGGCTTCAAGGCTATGGAATATTTCCTGAGACAAAGCAGTCCGCCCACGGGGATATACTGTGCTAACGATATTCTTGCGGTGGGAATGATAAAATGTCTTAACAAGCGTAGGACTAAGCATTACACTCCTGCCATAGTTTCAAGCGATGATATTGCCGAGGGTCAGTTTACAAAGCCCATGCTTACTACCGTTTCTCTGCCAAAGGGTGAAATGGCGAGATTTGCCTTAATGCTGCTCCTTGACCGCATTGCAGGCGGTCACAGGACCGTTTCAAGGCTTGAAATGGAAGGTACTCTCATTGTCAGGGAAAGCTGCTTTCCGCTTTCAAAATACAACGAGCCTGAATATTACATATAATACTAATAACCATTTAACCTATAGATAAAATACGGCGGCTATAATACGCCCACTCGTCGTCAAACTCCCTTGCCGGGCGTAAGCCCGCCTGCGGTCGTTTTCCTAGATTGGTCGTATTCTATCCACCGTCTTTATCCATAGAACAAATGGTTATTAGTATAAAATCACCGCCGTTTCACGAAATGAAACGGCGGTGATTTTGCTTTATTTGTTTAAATCCTTCTTATTTACAGAAGCAACGCAGAAATCTATCTTTTCGTCACCATCATCGTCGGAATCTCCGCCGCCTGTCATTGTTCTCTTGTTGGGGTCAACGCCGTCGGTAACGGTAATCTTGCCAAGACCTGCTCCCACTACAGAGCCGGGAACTCTGAATGTTGAAACATCTATAGGTTCAACGGATATCTCCTCGGGCTTTGAAAGCTGGGGTATCCACTCATATGGCACACGGTATGCACGGTATATCATATTGTTTGTAAATTTGCCGAACATATTATTGAAGTAGGGATTTATGTATTCCCAGACGATCTCATGGTCGGGGGTAACTTCTATGAGCCTGCCGTCAGAGCCTTCGGTAATGAGCGTGTTGCCGTTGGGAAGTCTTTGTGCGGCGCTTATGTATGAGCTGTAGAACTTGGAAGCGTCAGAGAATAGGAAATGTCCTGCTTCAAGGGGTGTGTACTGCCATGTTATCTCCAGGGTCACGGGGTTGAACTGTAGAACGCGGGAATAATCTCTGTGTGCGTTGTTAACGCCGTTTGAAGAGGCAGGATTGGGTACTCCGTAGCCGCCTTCGCCGCCGTTGTCGAACACCAGCAGATCGCCCTCCCCGGGGAGACCCTTGGGTATCATATGAAGATGATGCTGTCCGATTATCCAGCCAAGCTTTCTTGTGGCTTCGCTTTCGTTGAAGTCGGGTCCTATGCGCCATACGATCTTTCCCGTTTTCTTTTCGATAATGCCCAGAATGTTGGAGTTTCTGGCATCAAATATGATATTGTCGGGGTGGAAACGCTCGTCGCCGCCGTCATACCATTTGTTTTCTCCGAGAGTTGAGAAGTTGTTGATGTGCATCCAGTCGCCGCCTGCTTCGCCGTGAATGCCCGGGTTTCTGTAAAGGGTGTTCTTTGCGGCTTCGTCAAAGCCAAGCTCGTCAAAGTGGTCGCTTGCTCTCCAGCTCCAGAGGATATTGCCCTCCCAGTCAACCTCGATTATCTTATCGTCTATGAGCCGTTTGTCGGTGATATTGCGGTTGTAGAGATTTTCGTGGGTGAGGATAAGGGTGTTGCCGCTGTCCGTCTTAGACTCTCCGCCGGGGTAATAATAGCCCACCGTGGAGCCTTCACGCTGATAATCGTGGTGCTGTCTTGCCATATAGACAGGCTCCTTGCCCGGGTCTGCCACAAGCTCGGTCTTGTCGAATTTCCATACGATGTGACCGTCCCAATCTACCTGCACAAGGTCTATCTGATCCTGGAAGGAATGCTTGCCGCCTCTTGCGCCTGTGGTTCCCATTACATATCCGCCGGGGAGTATCTTGTTGGGAAAGCCGCCCAGACCTGCCCAGAGCTGCACCTCTCTGCCGTTCATATCAATAAGCAGCGCACCCTTTGCCGAGGGGAATATGGTGTAGCCGCTGTATGCCTTGTCTTTATTGTAAAGTGTTGTTCCTGTGGGGAAAATCGTAGGGTAGCCCATTTTTTACCGCTCCTTTTCTATGTTACTTTGTAAGGGTGTTTCTGTCGGGGAATGCAGCGTCGATGGCAGAGGTGTCATAAAAATCTGTCACACTGTAGTCCTCGGGGAATTTACCATGCTCAAATGCCCATTTTTCTATGGTATTGAGATAGTCAGCGCCGTCCTTGGTTGTGCCGATGCCATATGTTCTTGATGTCCAGTCGTTTTTGAAATTCTCCTCAACTACGCCGTATCTTGCGGCAACTCTTGATGCCACCGAGTCAAGATTTGCGTTTATGTAGTCGATGGACTCCTGTGTTGCCTTCAGGTAATTGCCCAGAAGCTCGCTGTTGTTCTTGCCGAATTCAGATGTGGTGAGCAGGTAGCTGCCTGTTTTCAGTCCCCAGTCGGAAGAGCTTACTGCCAGCTTCCAGCCGAATTCCTCATATTTGCTGCCGCTTGTGCCGAATGCCACTACTGCGGAAGCGTCGTTTTTCTGAGCAATAGCAAGGGTGGTGCTGTAATCCGCATTTATGATATTCTGCTTGGTTTCGTCAAGTCCAAGCTTTTCAATGGCAACACTGGTGTAATAATCCGAAACGGTTCCAACCATTGAGATAAAGCCCTTGCTGCCGTCCAGCGCCGCTAAATTGTTCTCAAATTCGGGAGCTACGTAAAGTCCGCCCGTTAATATTTCGCTGGCATACAGCTCGGAAAAGATAACAAGGTTGGTATCGTGAAGCGTGTTGCCGATACGGTTTACAAGGGCGTAATCTGCCATCTCGCCTGTGTCCGCAGTACCGTTGACAACGGCGTCAATGGTGTTTATGCCTGCCACATATTCGGTTATCTCGAGCTTGATGCCGTATTTTTCAAATATGCCCTCTTCCGTGCCGATAAAGGTGGTGTACTGGTCGGGCTGTCCTGTCATTACCGCTACACGAAGGGTCTGCAGATCATTTCCGCTGTCGGGAGAGGTCTTTTCCGTCGAAGCCGCGGAGCAGCCTGTAACCAGAGAAAGGGTCAGTGCGGAAGAAATTGTAAGGGGGATAAGCTTCTTTAAAATTTTTGTATTCATAATAAATTACTCCATTCTTTTGATTATTTTACGCCGAAATGGCTGAGTTTTTTTCTGCCGATGTACTGTAAAAGTCTGTCAGCGGCAAAGCCTAATATTGCAAGGGTCACAATTCCTGCAAATGCCCAGCTTGTTTTATAGTAAAGCTTCGAGCTGTTTATGAGATATCCCAGACCGTCGCTGCCCACAAGCATTTCCGCTGCAATAACGCAGACGATGGAGGAACCCAGTCCAAGTCTTATGCCTGTGAAAATATAGGCTGCTGCTGAGGGAACTATAACGGTGAAGAACACTCTTACCTTCTTTGCTCCCATACAGGAGGCTGCCTCGATAAGGGACTGATCTGCCGTTGCAACTCCTGCAATGGTGTTTACGAAAACGGGGAAAAAGGAAGCGTAAAATATAAGCGCCACCTTTGACTCCTCACCCACGCCGAACCACATGAGAAACAGCGTTGTAAGGGCTATGGCGGGAACAAATCTGATAAAGCTCAGTATAGGCTCTATGAGCCATCTGACAGGCTTGAAATTTCCCACCAGAAGTCCTAAGGGTATTCCCAGAGCCGACGCTAAAAGCCAGCCCTTTACTATCCTGCCCAGACTTGCGATGATGTCCGCAATAAGCGTTCCGTTTGAGATAAGAGTTATCAGACTGTCAAGGGTCTCCTTGGGGCTTGGGAGAAAGTATTCGTCATATGCAAGGGAACCTATGCCCCACACGCCGATAACTATTATCCAGGAAATTATTCCCGACTTCAGAATATTCTGAGGAAAGCTTTTTTCGCTCTTTTTAAGCGCTGCGCCGTTTTCGGGAAGTGCTTCTGTTTTTTCCATTTTATCACGACCTTTAAATTAAATATAATACAGTCCCGAATTGTCGAGAGCCTTATTGATGACTGTCTCGGTGTTTTCCTCACCAAGCAGGCAGAGTTTTTTCACAAACACCTTGACCTTTACGCCCTTTTTTATCTTCGTCTGACTGAGGGGGACATTTCCTGTGATGACGATATTCTTTACTTTCACACGTACCTCGAAGGAATTGCCTCTGAAAAGCACGTCCTCCACGATACCGTCCTCCATTGAGCTTTCAAATTCGTGATAGCCCTTGTCCTCAAACAGGTTGATATCCACAAATTCGGGTCGGATAACAGCCTGTCTGTCCGAGCCTGAGCCTTCAAAGCCTTTAAGCTCGCTGCAGTTTTCTATCACCGCCGACTGACCGATAAAACGTGCCACGAAGGGAGTTCGGGGGTCAAGATATATTTCCGCGGGGGAGCCAACCTGCTCCACCTTGCTCAGGTTTGTGATGATTATCTCATCTGCAACCTCAATGGCTTCGTCCTGGTCGTGGGTCACAAATATGCTTGTTATGCCGATCTTGTCAATGGTGTTTCTGAGCCATGTGCGAAGCTCCTTGCGCACCTTTGCGTCAATGGCGGCAAAGGGCTCGTCCAGAAGCAGCAGCTCGGGATTCGGGGCAAGCGCTCTTGCAAGAGCTATTCTCTGCCTCTGACCGCCGCTGAGCTGGTCGGGATAACGCTTTTCAAGTCCCGGGAGACCTACAAGCTCCAGAAGCTCAGCCACTCTTTCTTTTATATAAGCCTTGTCCTTTTTTTGCACCTTCAAGCCATATGCTATATTGTCAAAAACTGTAAGATAGGGGAAAAGGGCGTAGTTCTGAAATACAAAGCCTATCCCTCTCTGACAGGAGGGAAGGTCATACACAAGCTTTCCGCCTATGTAAATATTTCCCGAATCCTGCCGTTCAAGACCTGCAAGCATTCGGAGTATGGTGGTCTTTCCGCTTCCGCTGGGTCCTAAGAGTCCGATAAGCCGTCCCTTTTCGATCCCGAAGCTCACATCGTCCGATGCCTTGTAATTCCCGAAGGTCTTGTTTATGTGCTCAAGTTCAATATACATCTTTGAAATCTCCTCAAAAAATCTTTCGCTGCCCGAGCTGCTTTATCAGAGCCTTGAGAGGGCGTCCTCTATTACAAGCTTGTGTGTGAAGCCCGTAAGCTGATTTTTCAGTTCCCCGTCCTTGAAGAATATCAGGGTGGGCAGTGCGGTTACATCAAAGCGCTCTGTTAACTGCTCCTCCTCGGCGGCGTTGCACCTTGCAAACCGGGCGGTTATTCTGCTGTCCGCCTCCAGCTCATTTATTCCTGCCTCCGTCCTTTTACAGTAGGTACAGGAGGGAGAGTAGAATTCTACCACAAGGCTGCCGCCCTGTGAAAGTATCTCATCAAAATTTTCTCTTGTAAGCTCGGTCATGATCTTCATCTCCTGTGAATGTGGTAATGAGTTAACTATATAATTCCTATATGCTTAGTAGAATTTTAACTCTGGTTATATTATAGCCTGCATTTTGGAAAAAATCAACGGCAAATGGTGATAACGTTGTCACGGGCAAATTGGAATTTTACGGAAAATCAGGAAAAATATGGTGATATCGGGCAGGCTTATTCATAATCAGGCAGGTTATAATGGATAATGGTGATAACGTTATCACGCTGATATTACGCAGATATTCAAGGGTAATTTCTGCATATAGGACGAAAATTTGCTTATAAAAGTGCAAAAACGTGACAACGTTATCACGATATAATATAAAAATTCCCCTGCAATTCTTGCCGTATTGCAGGGGAAAATAACGTTATTTTTTCGTATCGAAGCCTTTTTTACCGAACTCGATGCTGATGACAGTGCCCTTTCCCGTCTCGCTTTGAAGGCTTATGACGCCGCCATGGAGCGCCGCTCCGTGCTTGACGATGGACAGACCCAGACCTGTTCCGCCTGTTTCCTTGGAGTGGCTCTTGTCAACCCGATAAAAGCGCTCGAATATCCTTGCCTGATGCTCGGGGGGGATTCCGATGCCGTTGTCGGAGACCTTGAGGATACAGCCCGAGGGCGTTTTTTCAAGGTTCAGCTCAACCTTGCCGCCCTTGTTGTTGTAGGCAATGCCATTGTCGCAGAGGTTATAGACCATCTCGTGAAGAACGGGTTTTACACCCCATACAGAGACCCTGTCAAGGCTGCTTTCAAAGGAAATGCCCTGCTTCTGCGCCTTTTCGCTAAGCTCGGAAAGGACGCTCTTACAGATATCGTCAAGGAAAACCTCCTCAAATTCCTGGGAAAGTCCGCCCTCGTCCAGACGGGATATTTTAATGATATCCTCAATAAGAGCAAGGAGCCTCACCGCCTCCGAGTGGATATTTCCCGCAAAATGGGGGATATCCTCCTTTTTGACAATTCCCTTTTCGATTATCTCCGCAGCTCCCATAATGGAGGTCAGGGGAGTTTTCAGCTCATGGGACACATTTGCGGAAAATTCCCTTCGCATTTTCTCCGCGTTTTCCCTGTCGGTCACGTCCACAATGAACAGCACTGCGCTGTATTTCTTCGTTTCGGCAACGGGGCTTGCGGTAAGGCTGTATATCCTGCCGTTCTTTTCAAGAAGAGTGCTTTTGCAGTCTCCTCTCAGAGCGGTTTCCACAGCTTCAAGATACTCTATATCCCGGCAGAGACGGGTATAGCTGCCCGAGGCATTGTTTCCTAAAATGCGCTGTGCTGCGGCATTTGCGGACAGGATAGTTCCGCCGCTGCCGAAAATTACAAGTCCCTCGCTCATATTTCCCGTGATACAGGAAAGCTCGCTTTTCTGCTCGGAAAGCCTTTCTATCTGAGCGTTTATCTTCTCATTCTGCTTGTCCATTCTCGAGAGCAGGGGAGCAAGCTCGTCATAGGTGAGATTTTCCCCGGGAGCGTCCAGATCAAGCTCGTTTATGGGACGGATTATGGAGCGTGTGAGTATTCCTGCCATTAAAAGTGAGATGACAAAGATAAGCACTCCGATAAGGATAAGCCACAGGGTCAGGTGGCTCAGAAGTCCAAGAACGCTTTTTGTGGTGTTTGCTATTCTGATAACGCCGCCTTTTTTCAGTCTTACAGCACAGTAATAGGTATGCTCGCCCAATGTGTCCGAGGCTCTCAGGGCGGTTCCCGTGCCCTTATCCATCGCTTCGGCTATCTCGGGGCGGTCAAGGTGATTGCCCATTTCGGAGACTTTGGAACAGTTGTCATAAAGCACTGTTCCGTCGGAGGAGATAAGGGTGATGCGGTTGTCGCTTATTTGCCCCGCTTTTTTTATGTACTCCTGTGCATTTTCGTCCTCAAGGCTGTCTAAGGTGGTGGAAACGATAGCCGCCTCGTTTCGTATTTCCTCACGAAGCTCGGCGGTCATTGCGTTGTACATCACTCCCGTAACGCAGACAAGGCACAGGATAAGGGCTATCAGAGAGCCTGAAAAAATGCTGAAGAATATACGGTTTTTCATTTTCATCGGTTTGCATTACCTCATTTTTGTTATCCGCAGACCTTGTAGCCTACGCCGCGGACGGTCTTTATTATCTCAGAGCCGCTTCCCAGCTTCTGACGGAGAGTTTTTATATGCACGTCAACCGTTCTTGTCTCACCTGCACAGTCATAGCCCCATATGCTCTCAAGAAGATTGTCTCTGGTGAGGACGGCGTTTTTGTTTTTCATAAGTATGCGCAGCAGCTCAAATTCCTTTAATGTAAGCTCCGCAGGAACGCCGTCAACGGTGACGATGTGGCTTCTGATATCAAGCTCCACCGCTCCGCAGCTCAGCATATCGCCGCAGGCAATGCTTTCCGTCCTGTCGGCACGTCTCATCACAGCCTTTATACGGGCAATAAGCTCCATCATTCCGAAGGGCTTTGATATGTAGTCATCTGCACCGCAGTCAAGTCCCGTAACCTTGTCGTATTCGGAATTTTTTGCCGTTACCATTATAACGGGGAAATCGTAGCCTGCTCGTCTCAGCCGCTTCATAATAGCAATGCCGTCCTCTCCGGGCAGCATTATGTCAAGCAGCAGGAGCTTGGGGATATTTCCCGCCGAAAGCTCCTCAAAAAGCTCCTCGCCGTTTTCAAAGCCCTTGGCTTCAAAGCCTGTGGTTTTCAGAGTGTACAGCACAAGCTCCCGTATGCTGCTGTCGTCCTCAGCATAGTATATCATCTTTCCGGTCATCCTTTCGTCAGGGATTTTCGTGTTCTCCCGTAATGGAGAATACCACCCACTCGGCAATATTTGTAGCGTGGTCGCCGATCCTCTCAAGGTATTTGGCTATCATCACGATATCAAACACCGTCTCGCCGAGACCTGCATTTTCCGCTATTATATTTATTATATCACCTTTTATCTTAATAAACAAGCCGTCAACCTCATCATCGTCGGAAATTACCTTTTTTGCGCCTTCCATATCAAGCTTTACAAAGGCGTCCACGCTGGCTGTGACCATTTTTATAGCCGCTTCAGCCATTCGGGTGATGTCCTCTCTGCACCTGCTGCCTGCCTCGTCCATACGGCAGTATTTTATGAGATTTGCGATATCTGCCGCCTGGTCACCGATACGCTCCATATCGGTTATCATTTTTAGTGCAGAGGAAATTGTACGCAGATCTCTTGCAACGGGCTGCTGCTGGAGTATGAGCTTCATACAAAGCCCCTCGATGCTCCTTTCCATATGGTCAAGCTCACGCTCGGTCTCCTTCACTCCGTCCACAAGGGCGGTATCGTTATTGAGAAGCGCCTTCACTGCCATTGAAATAGCAGTTTCGCAAAGCGCTCCCATTTTTATAAGGCTTACGTTCAGCTCTTCAAGCTGCAGTTCAAATCTGTTTCTCATAAGATTATCCTTTCGTGCGGGTGACGACCCGCGGCGATCTCGTTGGTGGGTTTTGAGAAATTCTTTTCGTTTGTGGCTCGGTAACGTTAGTTTTGCTCAAATCAAGCTTTTATGGCAGACTGTTGAAAAAACTATCGGCGCGGAATGATCTTACTCATTTCCACAAAGTAAGGGCGTGACCTCGCCGCGGGGCGACCCCCGCCTTAGCCGAAACGTCCTGTTATGTAGTCCTCGGTGCGCTTGTCCTTGGGAGCGGAGAAGAGCTTTTCGGTCTCGTCAAATTCCACTACTTCGCCAAGCAGGAAGAAGGCTGTGCGGTCGGAAATTCTCGTTGCCTGCTGCATATTGTGGGTAACGATAACTATGGTGTACTTTTCCTTGAGGCTTATGGCGAGATCCTCTATCTTATTGGTTGAAATGGGGTCGAGAGCGGAGGTAGGCTCGTCCATAAGGAGAACATCGGGCTCTACCGCCAGGGCACGGGCAATGCAAAGTCTTTGCTGCTGACCGCCCGAAAGTCCCAGAGCGCTTTTCTTGAGTCTGTCTTTAAGCTCGTTCCATATTGCGGCGTCGGTAAGGGAGCGCTCCACGATCTCGTCAAGCTTTGCCTTTGAATGTATTCCGTGGGTGCGGGGACCGTAGGCGATGTTGTCGTAAACGCTCATAGGGAAGGGATTTGGCTTCTGGAAAACCATTCCCACCTTTTTTCTGAGGAAATTCACGTCCATTCCGTTGTAAATATCCTCCCCGTCAAGGAGTACCTTTCCGTCGATAACGCAGCCCTCAACAAGGTCATTCATTCGGTTGAGGCTCTTGAGAAGGGTGGATTTTCCGCAGCCCGAGGGACCTATAAATGCGGTTATCTCGCCTGCGGGAATGTTGATGGAAACGTCCTTTAATGCGTGGAATTTTCCGTAATGGAGATTTAAATGCTCTATTTCAAATTTATTCATCTGAGTTTTCCTTTCGGATAAGTGTTTTACTTCGATATCTTCTTTGCGATAAAGGAGGATAGCATATTTATTAGCACCACGATGATAAGAAGTATCACAGCGGTAGCATATGACTGCTCGGCGGCAAGTCCCTCGTTCCACAGGGCATAGAGGTGGATCGCAAGAGTTCTGCCCGAACCCATAAGGCTGTCCGGTATCTGTGCAACTGTGCCTGCGGTGAAGATAAGTGCGGCGGTCTCTCCTGCGATACGTCCTATGGCAAGGATAACGCCTGCAAGTATTCCGGGTACGGCTGAGGGGAGAACTACGGTAAACACAGTTCTGAGCTTGCCTGCGCCCAGACCGAAGCTTCCCTCTCTGTAGCTGTCGGGAACGCTTCTGAGGGCCTCCTCGGTAGTCCTCATAATAAGGGGGAGTATCATTATGGAAAGGGTGAGCGCGCCTGCCATCATTGAATATCCCCATTTGAGCTGTGCCACAAACAGCAGATATCCGAAAAGTCCGTAAACTATGGAGGGGATACCCGAAAGGGTCTCGGTGGTTATTCCCACAAGGGTCACAAGCTTGTTGCCCCTTTTGGCGTATTCAACAAGATATATCGCCGAGAATACTCCGAGAGGCACGGCAATAAGCAGGGACACAAGGGTCATCGTGACGGTGTTTACCAGCGCAGGGAACAGAGACATATTCTCGGTGGTGTATTCGGGCGCAAAAAGGTCAAGGGAAAGGTGGGGTATGCCCTTATACAGGATATAGATTATAATGCTCAGAAGGGACAGCAGGGTCATTCCTGCGGCGAGCCATACTGCGCCCCCAAGAAGTATTGATTGTAGCTTCGACCCGAAAATTGCCCGTGTTCTGCTGCTGTCCTTTTCTGCTGGGAGCGCGGCGGCGGAAATGTTATTCATAAAAAATTTCCTTTCAGACATTTGAGGTTTTTCTCTTAATTACCGAGAATGTGAGGTTTATGAGGAGAATGAACACGAAAAGCACCACCGCAGTTGCGATAAGGGCTTCTCTATGGAGGTCGGCGGCATAGCCCATTTCAAGAACGATGTTTGCGGTCATTGTACGCACGCCCTGAGTAAGCTTTTCGGGGAGAACTGCCTGATTTCCCGCAACCATTACCACCGCCATTGTTTCGCCTACGGCACGTCCTATGCCAAGGATAACTCCTGCAAGTATGCCCGACTTTGCCGCAGGGAGAACGGCGAAGAACACGCTTCTTTCGTGGCTTGCTCCAAGTCCCAGAGAGCCTTCGTAATAGCTTTCGGGAACGGCTCTTATGGCGCTTTCCGAAACGCCTATGATGGTGGGGAGTATCATTATCCCAAGCACAATGGAGGCTGCCAGCATACTTGTTCCGCTGCCGCCGAAAAGATTTCTGATGAGGGGGACTATGACCATAAGCCCGAAAAAGCCGTAAACTACCGAGGGAATGCCTGCAAGCAGCTCTATGGCAGGCTTTGCTATTTTATAAATGCCCTTGGGGCAGAACCTTGCCATAAATACGGCGGTGAGTATGCCTATGGGAACGCCTATGATTATCGCTCCTGCGGTAACGTAAAGGCTGCCCACTATCATGGGGAATATGCCGAAGGTATCGTTTGAGGGCTTCCAGACCTTTCCGCCAAGGAAGCTGCCTGCGCCTATCTCGGCTATTGCAGGTATGCCGTTTGCAAAGAGAAATACGCATATCAGCACCACCGCAAGTATTGATATGCAGGCGGAGACGGCGAACACGATATGCATAGCTTTTTCTTTGAAGTTATTCATATTGGATTTGGTTACGCTCCTTTCCCGGTATTCACGTGTGTCTCTCACCGTCTGTGACAGTGAGAGACACGCTGATGAATGGTACTTAACTTAGTTAACAAGGATTTAGTCAACAAGGGACTCCCAAGTTGTGATATTTCCCGTATAGATATCCTTGACCTCGTTTGCGGTAAGCTCTGCAACAGGGTTATCGTTGCTTACTATAACGGTGATGCCGTCCATTGCGATAACGGTGGAAACTGCGCCCTTTTCGGTTTCGCTGTCTTTAAGCTCTCTTGAAGCCATTCCGATGTCGCAGATGCCGTCTATAGCACTGTTTACGCCTGTGGTGGAGTCGCTCTGGTTAACTTCAACGGTAACATCGGGGTTAACAGCCACATATGCTTCCTTGAGCTTTTCCATAACGGGAGTTACTGAGGAGGAGCCTGCTACTGTTATTGTGCCGCTCTGCTTTGTTCCCGAATATGCGGGAGCGTCGGAAACGGGGATATAATTATCACCTTCGATAACAGCCTGTCCGTCGGCTGACATAATGAAGTCGATGAAATCCTGCGCAAGGGGAGATACGTTACCAGTGGTAACGATATTAAAGGGACGAGATATCTTATATGTGCCGTTCTTGATATTGTCGGCTGTTGCGTCAACGCCGTCGATTTTAAGAGCCTTTACAGTCTCGTCAAGAGCGCCGAGGGAGATATAGCCGATAGCGTACTCATTCTGGGATACGCTGGTTTTCATAACGCCTGTGCTCTGGGTGATGGAGGCGGTGTCAATGGTGTAGTCTATCTTCTCGCCCTGATCGTTTTTCTGCTCAACGCCGAAAAGCTCAACAAATGCGCCTCTTGTTCCCGAGCCGTCCTCTCGGGAGATAACGGTAATGTCGGAGCTTGCTTTGAAATTGCTTCCGCCTGCTGCGGCTGCTGTTCCTGCTGCGGTTGTTGTGTCGTTTGTACCCGAATTGCTTCCGCAGGCGGATAATGCTCCGCATAATGCCATTGCGGCAGCGACTGCCATAATTCTTCTTGCTGTTTTTTTCATTTCAAATCTTCCTTTCGGTAAATCGTCTGATTTACATTTACAGTTCATTTTATCGCTTCTTTGCGGTACGTTTTAATAATACACCGCTAATGTAAAATCCGAAACGGGGCTTTTGTAAAATCGGGGTAAAATCGTCAGGCGGGGTTTATTTTATTATATCCCGGACAGGGTGAATTTTATGTAAAATTATAGTTTTAATGGGCGGCATAGAGCTTTAATTTGGAAAAAAGCTCCCTTGACTTCGGTAACTCTTTTATGGTAAAATGATAACATAATTTAATAAGGACAACGACACACGTTTTACCCGACGGCATTGCCGTCAAGGTATGTAAATCTGATCACGGTACTGCAAGTTTCTTTACGATGATCGGGTCTGCATAGGGCAGGACGTGTGATTTTTTTGTCCCAAAATTTTATGTCAGGAGAGATATTTATGCCGAAAAACAATTTTGAAAGAGGGATATTCGCCCTTATGACAGTGCTTGTTACCGTTCACGCCTATGTATTTTACAGCCTATACATCGTAAACGGCAATATGCTGATGAGCGTTACGGGGAAAACGAGGGTGCTTGAAGCTATCAAGGCAAACGGCGGCGTTTATATGCTGGGACGGTTCGTTCCCATATGGGCGGTGGTACTGACGGAGTTCTGCTTTGCATATTGTCTGGAAATGCTTGTGGGAAGTCCCTGTTCGTTTAAGCTTGCCTGCAAGGTTTTCGACCCCCGAAGCACTCACCCTGTGCTGTTTGAGACAGCGATAATATGCGCTACCGTGGGGATAATGTGTCCTGCTATGAGCTTTATTGCAGCATGGCTTTATTACCCGTATTACATGGGCTTTGACATTTTCACCCTCCTTGCGGACTGGCTGAAGCTTGTCTGCTTCAATTTTCCCTTTGCGTTCTTTACCCAGCTTTTCTTTATCCAGCCACTTATCCGCACGCTTTTTAAGTCGATTTTCAGAAATAACAAGGAGACTGCGGCTGAGACTGCATAAAAATTGTACCCGTCCGAGGCATTGTTTCGGACGGGTACATTATTTATATAGTTATAGGTATATTATGGATATGTCACCCAAAGAACGGTATTCTCTTTAAGTCTGAGCATATCCTCAAAGGTAAGGCATTCAAAGCTTCTTTCATCAAAGACAACATCGGAAAAATCCCGGCTGCAGTCATAATGGATAAGAAATCCCACCGCACCCAGCTCCCCGATGTTCTCACGGAGAAAAGCTGACCATCTTGTTATGTTTTCAAGGATATTGACCGATTTGCGGAATGGGCTTGTAAGCCTTTCGGCGGTTCGTTTGTCGGCTTCGGCAGCTCGTCCGCTAAACAGCAGCTTTACACATTCCCCATTTTCAGATGCCAATGCTCTCATTTCACCAAAGCCGTCGGTAAGGCTTCCCTCACCGTAATAGGCAAGTACGGTATAGCCCTCAAGCCCTTTTTTGGCGGGGATAAGCTCCGTTCTGATATCGTCCCAGCTGTATTTTTCCCTTGTTGCCCGACAGTCCTCTTCGGATCTGAAAATAAGATAAAGCTGACTGCTCATAATTCATTCTCCTTTTTTATTCAAAACGCCGCCTTTGACAAATATCAAAAGCGGCGGAATTTATATGTGTAATATTTTTATTCCTCGGCAGAGTTCATTGCCGTATTCACGCAGTCCTCACAGGACTTTATCTGATTTAAGAGAGCCGAAGCATATTCGGGATGATCCTCGGAAATGGAGTTTGTGGTTATCTGAACATTCTGCATAGCGCCGTTTTTTGCGGCATTTTCAGTCTGAGCCTTTTTAAGCTCCATAGCGGCTGAGGTAAATCCGTCCGCACCGGGGGAGTCCACAGTGAAGAAACGGCGGTCGTTTTTGGGATTTGCGGAATATATGACCCTGAAAATGCGGTAGACCGCAAGGCTCAGATAGCCTCTCACACTTTTTTCCAGAGCAGCGTCCTCAAGAGAGTTCATAAGAGAAAAGATAAGCTTTTCCGAGTTTATGAGCATATTCTGAGGAGCGGTAAGCTTGTCCTGACCGCTTTCGGGGACATTTTGGGAAGCATTTTCAGGCTTGCCCATAGGCTCGGCACAGCGCCCAAGAAGATAATCACAGGAAACATTATAATAGTCCGCTGTTTTTACAAGAAATTCCAGTCCACATTCTCTTATGCCTTTTTCGTAATGGGACAAGAGCGCCTGAGAAACTCCGAGGTCGGCGGCAGCCTGCTTCTGGCTTATATTCCGCTCCTTGCGAAGCAGGGTAATTATACGGGGGAAATCCGTATTCACAAAAGCACCTCCGACCAAAAAAGTAAACCTTAACGGAAAAAATAACTCTACATAATGTAAATTATATAACATAACGTACAATTTGTAAAGGGCTATTTCGGCAAAAGGTCATAGAAAAATGTAACTTTTTTATGAACGAAACATATTTTGGTATTTTTGTACACTCATTTTGCATATTTTTGCCAATTTCGGAAAATTTCGACGCAAAATAATAAAAAAGATGTTTCAAAAATCTATCGTGCGGAATGGTTTACAATGTCCAAGCAAAGCTTTGGCGCGATCTCGCCGCGGGTCGTCACCCGCTCACCCGCTCAGCTGCCGTCATAGAATACCTTGTATTTTTTCTCCGAATGGGAATATGCGCTCATAACAAGTCCCAGACCGATGTACATCGACAATGTTGATGTGCCGCCCTGGCTTAAAAATGGCAGGGGAACTCCGATAACGGGCATTGCACCGAAAACCATTCCCAGATTTAGTATACAATGTATGCATATCATAGAGTAAACGCCCACGCAGAGAAATTTTCCCGTGTCGTCCTTTGCAATTCGTGAGTCCGCCATAATTTTCAGGCAGATGTAGGTGAGCATCGCCACCACCGCCATACAGCCCACAAAGCCCATGGTCTGACCCACATATGTGAATATGAAGTCATTTGCCGCTTCGGGGACTTTAACGTATTCGCCGCCGAAAAGTCCCTTTCCGAAAAGCTGACCCGAGCCGAGAGCAGTCTTGCTCACCCGCTGATGATAGCCTATGCCCAGAGGGTCAAGCTCCTCGTCAAACAGCACAAGAAATCGTGTTTTCTGAAAGGGCTTCATCACCCTTGTCCACACGAAATAAACCGCAAAGGGCAGTGCAGCGGCGCAGGGAAGGATATATTTCCAGGATATCCCTGCCGAAAACATCATTATAACGAATATCATCAGAAAAACGCTGGCTGTTCCGTCATCGCCCTGGAGAATTACAATGACCGTGGGAATGGCGGCGTGAGCGCAGAGCAGAAGCACATTTGAAAGCCTGTTTATCCTGTCGCCTACCTTTGAAAGGTGAAGTGCGAAGGTGGTGACAAAGGTTATTTTCAGAAGCTCCGAGGGCTGTAAGGTCATAAACCCCAGGTCTATCCACGCCCTGTCGCCGTAGACCTCGATTCCGAGCCTTGTGAATACAAGAAGGGACAGGATTATAGACAAAGGCGCATACAGCACCCACAGCTTCAGTATATTGTTATAGTCCATAGCCGACAGCATAAGGGCAATGACCCAGCCTGCAATTATTGCCACAGCCTGAGTTTTGTAAAGGCTTGAATTTACCTCAATGGTGGCAGCTCCGTTTACAACTATGGAATAAAGCAGTATCACGCTGAAAACCGACAGCGCCGCCGCCGCAAGAAAAAGCATTTTATCAAGCCTGCGGAAATACTGCCCGATATATCCGAGAAGCGCTTTCATATTTTTTCCTATCACTCCCTTTTCGACATTTTGTTATGTTTATATTATAGCATATCTTCCCGCTTTATTTCAATAGTCAATTTAATGTCAATTCACTTACAAAAGAGTGACAAAACCGGGAGACAGCCTGTCCCCCGGTCTATGATCGGAAATTATTTGATTTTATGAAAAGCGGTCAAATACTTTGAGTGTCAGATGGTATAATAATGTATTTATTATATCTTGAAGCAATGCTTTTTCTTTTTGAATATCTGCCCTTTTTTGCAGCTGCACCATTGTTTATACATTTTTTTACTCTGATAAAATCAATAAGTATTATCTCTGTTTTGCAGGCAAGCTCCGCGGCTTCCTTTTCATTTAAAGGATAATTAAAATTGACCTTGGTATCATCGGCAAGCAAAACGTCAATGTTATAAAGCGGTCCTGTACAGGAAGTGTTTCTGCTTATGCCTTCTATAACGCCTTTGTAGACTTTATATTGGCTGTAGAACTTCATTTTGTTGTTTTCATGAAATATATCTGCTATCAATAAAAGAATGACAAATAAAAATAGGGGTATCTTCAAAAAGTCCTGGATGATCCCCGCCGTTCCCTCTAAATCATAAGAACGGTGAATACGGGTAGCTGTTACATTTTCCGAGACTATTTCGGGGAAGAACTTTAAATAAAGTATACTCATTATCACAGTGAAAATAATTGCCAGAACGCAAACCGCCGTATGAGCAATAATTTGCTTTTTTTCGGTGTTCTGCCTTTGGATAATTGCCTTGGCGGCAGAGTTCATTTCCCGTGCAGTAAAATCGCCTATAAAGAAATCATCTTGTGTATCACTGTTCTGAGCCATATCAATAAATGTCCTTTCGCAGTATTTGAAAATCCGGATAAACGAAAGAAAACTCAGCCTGCAGTTGTCACAAGCCTGTTTCTGCCCGACTCCTTGCCTGCATACAGCAGGTGATCCGCGCGGTTGATGGTCTCGTCGGGAGTTTCGCCCTGTATCATTTCCGCCGCTCCTATGGTTATGGTAACGGGTATCCTTTTGCCCTCCCAGACATATTCGGCGTCACGGACCATTCTCAGAAGCTTTTCAAGAAATGTCTTTGCATCACTAAGCTCCGAGTTCGGAAGGATTATGAGAAATTCCTCGCCGCCCCATCTTGAAGCAAAGCCCTTTTTCTTCTCGGTCTCTTCCTTGAGCATAGCGGAAAGCTCTTTCAGAACCAGATCTCCGCAGGCGTGACCATAGCCGTCGTTAATGCTCTTGAAATGGTCGATATCCGCCATTGCAACAGTATATCCCTTGTTCTGTTCGAGCAGCTTGTCAATTGCCTTGCGGCAGCTTCGTCTGTTGAGCAGGGTGGTGAGGGGGTCTCTTTCAACAAGGTCACGGAGGTTATATCTGAGGGTGTTGGCGCTTCGGGCGATATCTCCCACCTCGTCAGTCTGACTAAGCGTTTCCGGGGACAGATCTGCCGAGAAATCTCCGCCTGCAACATTTTCCATAAATGTTTTTATCTCTAAAAGCCTGCCCACTATCCTTGATGAAAATTTGCTGAAAACCACTAAGGTTATGGCAAGCACACAGGCACTTATTACGGTAAAGCAGGTTATGATCTTTCTCATATTGCTTCTTGCGATGTCAAGGGGTCTGCCTGCAAATATCATACCGACGGTCTTTGCGGAGGAGTCCATAATAGGTATGTAATAGCCTGCGTAATTTCTGCCGTTAATTTTAACTCTGCTGTAATAATACTCGATACCCTTGCCGAGAACGCTGTCGATGACCTTTTGGTCGGCGGAGGTGCCTGTAATAAAGCTGCCGTCGCTGCGCTTCACGGTGGTAAATATTCGTGTGTCCTCCCAGAAAACTGTGAAATCCACATCATCGCTGCAGGCGATCATATTTGTTGCCGTCATAAAATCCATATGGGATATCATCACACCGCCCTTGTACAGCGAGCCGTTTTTCAGATAATACTCTCCGTGAAATTCGGAATCAAGAAGATAGTATAATGAATGAGCGGCATAATTCACCTCGGTCTTTATACCTTCCTCGGTGGCAACATATATAAGCACCGCACCTGCCGCAGTTATGCACACGCATATCAGTACGGCGGTCAGAGCGATCATCTTTAGTATTTTTTCGGTAAGCCCGGTCAGCTTTTTCATTCGGTTCACCTCGATAATTGTCCTTATACAATATTATACAACAAAAATCTACAATTGGCAATAGATTTTATAATTTTTTAATATTTCTTATCGGGACTATATTCTGAGCTTTCCGTTTGCAGTCATGGGGACAGAGGACACAAATTCTATGACCTTGGGTATCATATAACGGGGAAGTCTCAGAGCAAGATATTTTTTTATTTCTTCGGCGGATATGGGAGCATTGGTGACCACATAAGCTTTTATGCATCTTGCCTGACCGAAGCTGTCGGGGAGAGATACGCAGGCACAGTCCGAAATGCCGTTAATTTTAAGTATCTCACCTTCAATTTCCGAAAGCTCCACCCGAAAGCCCGAGTATTTTACAAAGCCGTTTTTTCTGCCCATAAAGTAAAGCTTTCCCTCACGAAATTCCCCCATATCTCCCGTATAATAGCCATTGTCACGAAAGCTGTCAGACTGCATTGACGGATCAAGATAACCCCTTGCGGCGCTTATTCCCGAGATAAATATTTCACCCTCACGCACTTCCACATTGCAGGCATTATTCCCGTCGCCAATGGGAATATCGCCGCTCAGACCGTCAATCGTCACCTCATAAGCCGTCACAAAGCAGCAGCACTCCGCAGGACCGTAGGCGTTTATGAGTCTGATATCCCCGAAGTGTTCAAAGCATTTCCTTGCCGTCTCACAGGGCAGGACTTCGCCGCAGCAGAGTATTGTCTCAAGGGAGGGAAAATTAACACGAGAAAAGCCTTCCGACAGCAGACAGAGTCTCAGAAATGTGGGTGTGCAGACAAATGAACCCGTGTCCTTTTCGGGGGGAGCGTCAGTTTCGATCAGTGTATGCCCCTGTGTCAGAACTGGAAAAATATCCGCCACCGACAGGTCAAATGAAAAAAGAGCGTGCCCCGTGTGAACGTCATTTTTCAGAAATCTTTCCGCATAACCGCAGAAATTCTGCAGGCTTTCCCGTCTTACGGGTATGCCCTTAGGCTCGCCCGTACTGCCCGAGGTGAAAATTATGTAGGCATTCTCGTCTCCCTCCGAAACGGGAGAAATGCCCTTGTTCTCATAAAGCTTCTGAAGCTCTTCCACGGAAATTTCGGGGACATTCATATCCCCCGAAAGCCCCTTTTCGGTACATATAACAAGTCCTGCACCCGAAAGTGCAGCTATCCTTTTCACCCTCTCACGGGGAATGGATATATCGCAGGGAACAAAGCTCCGTCCCGCAATAAGGCAGGCGCTGACAGCAATAATAAAATCGGGAGACTTGTGACCGTAAATCAGAACGGGAGAGCTGTTCCTGCAAAGATATGCCGCAAGCCCTCCCGCTTTCTTTACAAGTTCATTGTATGTAACAAAGGAGCCGTTGTATTCATATGCACTGCGCATCGGAAATTTTTTGGCTGCAAGAAGAATTTTTTCGGGAATATCGGAATAGTTCAAGCTTTAATTTCCCCTTTCGGGATAAGGCTGTGGTCGTACATCACCTTTGAGTGGTTTGTAAGGATAAGCTCGGAGCGGAGAAGCTCACCGCTTTCACGGTCGAAAATATCCCTGTATATCTTGCTGCATCTGAAATAATCCTCGCCCTCTTTTGCAAAATGATGCCCCTCCTCGCGGATAACATAGCGGTACTTTGGGGGCGTATTTCCTCTCAGCTCCCCGTAAAGCACACCATTTTCCACCCACACAAGCAGCTGCACAGGCTCGGACAGGGTGTTTTTAAAGCGGTAGTCTACATTTTTATAAAAAACAGATGTACCCGTCCCGAAGGGAACTCTTCGGCGTTCATCGGGAAAAAGTGCATCGCTGTGGTGATGAAGCTCAGTCACCTCAAGAGGACTGTTAAGAATAAGCCAGTGAATGAGATTTGCCAGCTGACAAAGCCCTCCGCCTATAGCTCTTCCGAGCCTTCCCCGGGAGATGGTAAGCCCCTCAAGATAGCCCTTTTTTGCAGTGGGCTTTCCCACGAGCCGCCAGAAAGAGAAAATTTCTCCCGGGCAAATTATCAAGCCGTTTATCCTTTTGGCGGCAATTATCAGATTTGTCTCCTTATTGCGCTGCAGCTCCATATCCACCCCCGAAAGCTTACGGGCAATGACCGACAGGTGTCCCTTTAATATAACGGGCATTTCTTCGGCGGTGTGTGTCTTTGCAAAGCGTGTTCCCCTCATAACGCTTATGATATCACGGATATCACGAAGAAGATATTCTTTTACAAGGGAGATATTATAGCATATTTTTCCCCGTTCGCAAAAAAGCTTTCGTCCCTCGCCCAATGCCGACACACCCCCCTTTATATATTTCCATATTATCACAATTTGCTGCCATAATCAATTACACATCGGCTACAATTTGATTACATTTCATAAATCCAAAAGAATTTATTATTACAAAACGTCATATAATAACAAAGCATATAAAAAGGAGACGTGGACAATGCGGCTTTGGGCATTTATATTATCCGTAATACTTCTGATTGGAGCGTTTTTTATCTCCTATACCCTTCAGATGAAAGCCGAGCCTGCCTCGGCGGAGATCGGTGAGGCGGTATCTCTGCCTGCACTGATGTATCACAGCGTTCTGAAAAATACCGACAGAACAGGGGAATATGTGATAACCCCGTCTCAGCTTGAAAGCGACCTGATCTATCTCAGGGACAAGGGCTATACCGCCGTGTCCCCCGAGGAAATACTTGCCTTTACGGACGAGGGAGAGCCGCTTCCGGAAAAGCCTGTTCTCATTACCTTTGACGACGGACATCTTAACAATATGACCTATGCACTGCCATTGCTTCAAAAATACGAAATGAAAGCGGTGGTAAACATAACAGGAGCCTTTACGGTGCAGTCGGAAAAGGAAAACGACCCGAACCCCGCCTATGCCTATCTGACAAGAGAGAATGCGGCGGAGCTTTCCTCGGGCGATGTATTCACCGTGGGCTGCCACACCTATAATATGCACAGTCTGAACGGCAGAAGGGGAGCGGCGAGAAATAAGGGCGAAAGCGAGGAGGAATATCTTCACATCTTCGGGGAGGACACGGATAAATGGCTGGATATTTTCGGAAAGGGTCACACCGTCTATGCCTATCCCTACGGCTCAATGTCCCGGGAGGGCTTTGCCGTTTTAAAAGAGCGAGGCTTTAGGATAATCCTTACCTGCCGTGAAACGGGAAATCTGGTTTATTCCGACGGAAGTATGAAAAATGAGCTTGTGATACTTGACAGATACAACCGCTCGGGACTTGTGCAGACCGACGAATTTATGACTGCCTGCGGAATTAAATAATATTTCATAATTTTTATATTGACAAATTGAGCGGCTTGTGGTATTATTATATTATACTAAACAAGTATATAATATACCTTGCAAGTACAATTCAATGTGTAAAGCATTGAAAATTTATAAAAACGGAGGAATTATAATTATGAAGAAGTTTGTATGTTCTATCTGCGGCTATGTATACGAGGGCGATGCTGCTCCCGAGAAATGTCCCCAGTGCAACGCTCCCGCTTCCAAGTTCAACGAGGTAAAGGAAGACGGCGGACTTCAGTTTGCATGCGAGCATATCGTAGGTATCGCAAAGGACGTTGAGGACAAGGATATCATCGAGGGTCTCAACCAGAACTTTATGGGCGAATGCACCGAGGTAGGTATGTACCTTGCAATGTCCAGAGTAGCCGACAGAGAGGGCTATCCCGAGGTAGCAGAAGCATATAAGAGAATTGCTTACGAAGAGGCAGAGCACGCTGCAAAGTTTGCTGAGCTTCTGGGCGATGTTGTTACAAGCTCCACCAAGAAGAATCTTGAGATGAGAGTTATGGCTGAGCACGGCGCAACCCAGGGCAAGCTTGATCTTGCAACAAAGGCAAAGCAGCAAGGTCTCGACGCTATCCACGACACAGTTCACGAGATGGCTAAGGACGAAGCAAGACACGGCAAGGCATTCCAGGGTCTCCTGAACAGATACTTCAAGTAATAAATTTAACGAATAAATTTACAAATCCGCCCCCGTCGTTATCTGACGTGGGCGGATTTTTTGGCAGGTGACGACCTGCGGCGGCAGTGCGAACCCCGCCGCCGCCTTGACGAAAACGTGAAAATTTAATATAATTATGAAAGTGAGGTGTGGGATATGCAGAATGAAAATTATTTGTCAATAATGTCGGACAGAAGAAATGTAATGATCGGTATCGACAGGATACTATATATAATAATGATAAGGCGGAATGCCGAAATACACGTTTCGGACGGTTCTGTTTACAAAACTCGTCTGACCTTTAAAGAGCTTGAGGAAATGGCGGGGGACGGTTTTGTGAAGATACACCGAGGGTGCCTTGTGTCCGCAAGGGCAATACACGATATTACCGACAGGGTCTATCTCAGCAATGGGGAAGCGCTGGAGTATGCGGTGCAAAAGAAAAGCAAAATAATCGAAATATATCGTTCAAAGCTGAAAAGCATTATCGGCAGCTTTGATATGAATGGTATCCCGACTACGGACGAGGAGTTCCGAAATCATTACGCCTGCTTTGATAATTTGCCTGTGGCGTTTACGGATATTGAGATGATATTCGATGATGAACGCCGTGCGGTGGACTGGATCTTCCGCTACGCAAACGCTGCGCTGGCAAGGCTGGAAAAGCTGCCACTTGAAAAGCTTATCGGCAGCTCCTTCGGAAGTCTGTTCGCTAATATGGACACCAAGTGGCTGAGAAGCTATGAGCGTGCCGCTCTGTACGGCGAAACGGCTGAGATAATCGACTACAGCCCCGAGATAGATACATATCTTAAGGTGATATGCTTTCCCACCTTCAAGGGTCACTGCGGCTGTATTCTGTCCGATATATCGGAGATGAAAATTGCACGGAGCAGCGGCGGCTCGGAACAAGCACTTATGCTGTATATCGGAAAGCTGACGGACAAGTCCGATTGAGTGATATTGTTTTATGGATATATAGATAAAACGAAAATAAATAATGAAATTATCCCGTTTTATAAAAATTCGCGCATCTTAAAGGGAAATTCGCGCCAAGTCTATTGACAAGCGCTGTGAAAAAATTAAAATTATATATGTATAAGTGTGAGTATACCTGCCCTTTATAGAGGGGCGGCTGCTTTAAAAGAAAATTATTATGAGAGGAATGATAAATTTGAAGAGAGAAAAGGTCAGGAGACAGATAAGGAGGGCAGCGGCTGCGGCTGCGGCTCTGATGCTGGCGGCGGCGTTTTCATTGCCGGCGGGAACGGAAATAATGGGAGTAAGATTGGGCAATGCTATTGTGGCGAGTGCTTCCGATTCAGGTGACTTTGGCGAAGGCGATTGTTTATCTTGGAGTTATGACAGTATTGATAATATTCTGACCATTAGCGGCAATGGTGCAATGCCGGATTCCGGTGAAATTCCTTGGATTTACTGGGGTTTCGGCGGATTTATTAAAACTGTTGTGATCGAAGATGGAGTTACTTCTATTGGAAATTATGCTTTTGACGAGTGTACAAGCCTTCAAAGCATAACTATCCCGGACAGCGTTACTTCTATTGGGAATTATGCTTTTAAATCCTGTAGAAGCCTTCAAAGAATAACTATCCCGGGCAGCGTTAATTCCATTGGAGATAATGCTTTTACCCTCTGTTCAAGCCTTCAAAGCATAACTATCCGGGACGGCGTTACTTCCATTGGAAAATCTGCTTTTGTCTCCTGTCCAAGCCTTACAAGCATATCTATCCCGAAAAGCGTTACTTCTATTGGGGATTATGCTTTTGATGAATGTTCCGGTCTTATAGATATAACAGTTGACAATGATAACCCTAACTATTCCTCAACAGACGGCGTATTGTTCAACAAAGACAAAACTACATTGATACAATATCCCGCAAGTAAGAGCGGAGATTCCTATTCTATCCCGAGCGGAGTTGATTCCATAGGAGATTGTGCTTTTTACGGCTGTGGAAGCCTTACAAGCATAGATATCCCGGACAGTGTTACTTCTATTGGATTTCGTGCTTTTTTCCAATGCGGAAATCTTACAAGCATAGATATCCCGGACAATGTTACTTCTATTGGTAGGGAGACTTTTCGCTTCTGTACAAACCTTGCAAGCATAACTATCCCGAGCAGGGTCACTTCAATTGGCGAGCAGGCTTTTTCTAATTGCGATAGACTTACAAGCATATTCCTGCCCGAGGGTGCAACCGTCGTAAGCGGTGCTATTCCCGCTGCGGCAACGCAGATAAAATACACCGTTGACGGGGACAAGGCTATAGTAACAGATATTGATATGGGAAGTCAGCCCTCTTTGACCATTCCCGACACTATTGGCGGCAAGACCGTTACGGCTGTATTTATCGAGGACGGAACAACGGGCGTAAATGTTCCTACTTCGGCAACGCAGATAAAATACACCGTTACCGATGGTAAGGTCACGATAAATGGAACGACCGCCGGTACAGCTCCGCTCTCTCTTGCCATCCCCGAAAAAATCGACGGCAAGGATGTTACTGCCATTGGAGATTATGCTTTTAGCCAGTGTACAAGCCTCGAAAGCATAACTATCCCGGACGGTGTTACTTCCATTGGAGATAATGCTTTTTACGAATGTTCAAGCCTTGAAAGCATATTAGTTGATGAAGATAATAATAACTATTCCTCAGAAGACGGCGTGTTGTTCGATAAGAACAAAACCACATTGATCAAATATCCTGCAAATAAGAGCGGAGATTCCTATGTTATCCCGAACGGTGTTGTTACCATTGAAGCGTATGCTTTTGTAGGCTGTAGAAACCTTACAGGCATAACTATCCCCGACGGCGTTATTTCCATTGGAGATGATGCCTTTGTCGGCTGTAGAAACCTTACAAGCATAACTATCCCTGATGGTGTTATTTCCATTGGAGACAATGCTTTTTGGAACTGTCCAAGCCTTACAAGCATAACTATCCCTGACAGCGTTGAATCTATCGGAGAGAATGCATTTTTCTTGTGTACAAGCCTCGAAAGCATAACTATCCCGGACAGTGTTACTTCCATTGGAGGCTGTGCTTTTGAAGGTTGTTCAAGCCTTGAAAGCATATTCCTTCCCGAGGGTCTTGATGTTTCGAATGCAAGTATTCCCGATACTACGACAAAGATAATTTACACTGTTGACAATGACGGAAACGCTGCCATTACCAAGATAGAAATTCCCGATGGACAGGATAAGCCTGCTATTCCCGAGAAGATCGGGGAATATCCCGTGATCTCCGCTGCGGAGGAATATCAGCAGTATGTGGGCGAGCATACCCATACAGGCGGCACGGCAAGCTGCACCGAGATGGGTGTATGCGCAATATGCGGTCAGGAATATGTCGGCGCTCTCGGTCACGATTACGGCGCACCCGTTTTCAACTGGGCAGAGGATAATTCCTGCAAGGCTGTTTTTACCTGCGAAACTGACAGCACTCACGTTGCGGAAGAGGACTGCGAGGTTTCGATAACTGCTTCCACAGATGCTGTCTGCGAGACGGGGGGAAGTGTTACTTACACAGCTAAGGTGACTTTTGAAGGCAGGGAGTACACCGACGAAAAGACCGTCACCGTTCCCGCCAAGGGACACAACATTGTGAAAGTGGAAAAGACCGAACCTACCTGCACCGAGGACGGATACGAAGCGCATTACAAATGCTCCGTTTGCGGAAAGCTTTTCTCCGACAGCGAGGGAAGAAATGAGATATCCGCCGAGGATATCGTTATCCCGGCAAAGGGTCACGATTTTGAGGACGGCGTTTGCACTGTCTGCGGCGAGACTGACCCCGACTACTCCGAGCCTGTTGAGCCTGAGCCTGAGCCCGAGCCTACACCCGATCCCGAGCCTGTGGTTGTGTATTATCCCGTGGTGATAAGCGGAAATGTTGCTGTTGACAAGCCTTCCGCTGCGGCAGGAGATATTGTCAATGTAAGTACGGATTTCGGCTATGATGTTATTGTTACAGATGCAAACGGCAGGAGAATTGCCAAGATAGACTGGAAGGGCAGCTTTACAATGCCCGATTCTAAGGTTTATATTACCGTTGTGCGCAATGAGACTTTGGGATTTATGTCTAATGCCTGGAGCCACTCTTATGTTTATTCCTATGACAGCGATATGAACAGGATAAAGGTGAACTCCGACAGCAAGAGGGGCGTTATTGTTATTGATCTGGGCTCCGAATATGCAGGCAGAGATTTTACTGTTTACAGCGGCAGAAAGAGCACCAAGACTGTGATAATTTCCAGTACTCTTGACGAGAACGGCAGGTTTACCTTCGAGGCTCCCGAGGGTAAGAATTACACGCTGGTTGTTGAGTAAGATACGTTTTGTTTTCTTTATCCCGAGGATTTAATTGTCCTCGGGATATTTTTTACAAAAAAGTAGTGACAAAATCAAAATAATGGTATATAATAAGAAGTGTTATGATTTTATATGACGAAAGGCAGGAATTATCATGTCAAAGAAACCCTTCTACATTACCACTCCTATCTATTATCCGTCGGGCAATCCCCATATCGGTCACTGCTATACTACAGTTGCCTGCGACTCTATTGCCCGTTACAGACGAATGCAGGGCTATGACGTGATGTTTCTCACAGGAACGGACGAGCACGGTCAGAAGATCGAGCAGAAGGCTGCAGAAAAGGGCGTTACTCCCAAGCAGTACGTTGACGAGATCGTGGAAATTTTCAAAAATCTCTGGTCATATATGAATATCAGCTACGACCGCTATATCCGTACCACCGACGATTATCACGTTAAGACCGTACAGACCATTTTTAAGGCTCTCTACGACAAGGGTTACATTTACAAGGGCGAATACAAGGGAAAATACTGCACTCCCTGTGAGAGCTTCTGGACCGAGTCTCAGCTGGACGAGAACGGCAAGTGTCCCGAATGTCACAGAGATGTTGTTGAGGCTAAGGAAGAGGCGTATTTCTTCAAAATGTCTCCTTTTGCGGACAGGATAGAAAAGCTTCTTACCGAGACAGATTATTTACAGCCTAAGACAAGAGCTGTGGAGCTTGTTAACAACTTTATTAAGCCCGGCCTTGAGGACCTTTGCGTTTCGAGGACAAGCTTTAAGTGGGGCATTCCCGTTACTTTTGATGATAAGCACGTGGTTTATGTCTGGATAGACGCGCTTTCCAACTATATTTCCGCTCTGGGCTATGAGAATGAGCAGTATAATGACTTCGAAAAATTCTGGCCTGCGGACGTGCATATGGTGGCTAAGGATATTATGCGTTTCCATGCTATTATATGGCCTGCTATGCTTATGGCGCTGGAGCTTCCTCTGCCAAAGCACCTTGCTGTTCACGGCTGGATAACCTTTAACGGTCAGAAGATGTCAAAGTCTCTCGGAAATGTGGTTGACCCGCTGGTGCTTGGTGAGAGGTATGGTGCTGACTCTATCAGATATCACATTCTCCGTGAAATGGCTCTGGGTGCGGACAGCTCATTCTCTAATGAGATAATGATAAACCGCATAAATTCCGACCTTGCAAATGACCTGGGCAATCTTGTTTCCAGAACCGTGGCTATGGTCATCAAGTATTTCGACGGCACTCTTCCTATTGAAAAGCAGTCCGACCCTATGGACGAGGAGCTTGTAAATATGGCGAAGGCTCTCAGGGGCATTGTTGACGAGTGCATTGACAACACTACGCTGAACATTGCTCTTGCGGAGATATTCAAGGTGATTTCCAGGGCGAACAAGTACATTGACGAGACTGCTCCCTGGGTGCTTGCTAAGGACGAGGCGAACAAGCCACGACTGGCGGCTGTGCTTTATAATCTGCTTGAGGCTATCAGAATTTCCACATCGCTTCTCAGCGCATTTATGCCCTCCACTATGCCTAAGGTATGGGAGCAGATAGGTGCGACGGCTGATGATGTAAGCTATGAGAATGCTGCAACATTCGGCGTTCTTCCTCAGGATATTACTGTTCACAAGGGCGATATCATATTCCCTCGTATTGATGTGGACAAGGAAATTGAGGAGCTTAATGCACTTATTACCGCTCAGGCTGAAAAGGCTAAGGCGGCTGAGGACAAGGACGGGGTTAACCTGGAGCCTCTTGCGGACATAATCGGGATTGATGATTTCTTCAAGGCTGACCTTAGAATTGCCGAGGTGAAGAGCTGCGAGAAGATCCCCAAGGCTAAGAAGCTTTTAAAGCTTATTGTAAATGACGGCTTCGGTGAGAGACAGGTTGTTTCGGGCATTGCCAAGTGGTATGCGCCCGAGGACCTTATCGGCAAGAAGATAATTCTTGTGGCTAATCTTTCTCCCGCCAAGCTTTGCGGCGTTGAGTCCAACGGTATGATAGTTGCGGCAAGCGTGGGCGAGGACGCAAAGGTCATTTTTGTTGACAAGGATATCCCTAACGGTTCGAGACTTTCGTAAGTTTGACCTTTATTTCTCTCCCTTCCGTCGGTCGGGAGAGAAATTTGCATATTCAGATTTATGACAGGAGGAAAATAAAATGACCAAAGAAATTGAGGAATTACAGGCAGATATTGGGATAAATTTAGACGAAATGATCCCTGCAGAATACAAAACAGCTTGGTTTTTTTACGAACGTGGCAAGGATATTTGTACGACATACTGGTACTGCTACATTGACGCTTCTACGGGAAAGATAATTCCTGCAGATGGCATTGATAAAAGAAAGGATGTTATAATTAAAAATATTGAAGCGTTTAAAAAATGTGAGAATAAGATTATTGATGATATGGATAAACTGCAGGATATGTATGCTTCTGAGTTCGGTAAGCAGTGGTATGGTATCACATATCAGTTAAATTCGGACGGTACTTTTGATGTTTCATTTGATTATGAGAAACCCGTCGGAAGCTTACAGAAAAGAAGAGAAAAGTGGTGTATGGAGCATTTGGGAACAATGCCGCCGGTCGTTACCATTGATATGTTAAGAGAATGGTAAATCTTGCGGCTGATTTTGTCCTGCTAAGCTCTGCGGCGAGTCTCTTAAAAAAAATTTCACCTTTATAGTGTAAATTTTCCTCAAAGCCTATTGCAAAAGTGAAAAAAATGGAGTATAATAGAATTATAAAATTAAAAGTGTGCGCAAGTGCACACCGTATGGAGGTTTATTCAAATGTCAAGATTAGTTTCCGCTAAGGATATGCTTAACAAGGCTCGTGACGGCAAGTACGCTGTGGGTCAGTTCAACATCAACAATCTCGAGTGGACAAAGGCTATCCTGCTCACTGCTGAGGAGCAGAAGTCTCCCGTTATTCTCGGCGTTTCCGAGGGTGCAGGCAAGTATATGTGCGGCTACAAGACCATTGTCGGTATGGTCAACGGTATGCTCGATTCTCTGAACATCACCGTTCCCGTTGCTCTTCACCTTGACCACGGCTCCTTCGAGGGCGCTAAGGCTTGCATCAATGCAGGCTTCTCTTCCATTATGTTTGACGGTTCTCACTACCCCATTGACGAGAACATTGCTAAGACCACCGCTCTTGTTAACACCTGCGACGTTCTGGGTC
Organism: Oscillospiraceae bacterium; assembly: GCA_017829005.1. Lineage (GTDB taxonomy): Bacteria > Bacillota > Clostridia > Oscillospirales > Ruminococcaceae > Huintestinicola. The sequence goes on from JAGAJF010000163.1 coordinate 44,791, forward strand.
TTTCTCTCGAGGCTGAGGTTGGTTCCATCGGAGGCGAAGAAGACGGCGTTGTTGGTATGGGCGAGTGTGCAGACCCCGACGAGTGCAAGGCTGTTGCTGACCTTGGCGTAACAATGCTTGCTGCAGGTATCGGCAACATTCACGGCAAGTATCCCGAGAACTGGCCCGGTCTCCGCTTTGATGTTCTTGAGTCCATCAAGGCTAAGACAGGTGATATGCCCCTGGTTCTCCACGGCGGTACAGGTATCCCCGACGAGATGATAAAGAAGGCTATTTCCCTCGGCGTTGCTAAGATCAACGTTAACACCGAGTGCCAGCTCGTATTCCAGGAGGCTACAAGAAAGTACATCGAAGAGGGCAAGGACCTTCAGGGCAAGGGCTTCGACCCCAGAAAGCTTCTCGCTCCCGGCTTCGAGGCTATCAAGCTCAAGGTTCAGGAGAAGATGGAGATCTTCGGTTCTGTTGGCAAGGCTTGAGTTTAAGTTTTTTTGCATAATGATTTCGCCGCCGTACCCGGTTGGGTGCGGCGGCGGTTTCTTCTATAGATTTGTTTCATTACCCGAAAAATAAACTGCATATCAGTGCCGAAAGACATATGCAGACTGTCCACTCTTTGACCAATCCGGCAAATGAGAAATATACCACATCAAATATTTTATGATATAATCCGTTCAGAATAGCTGCTACGATTATTATTGCGATTATCATTGTATTACCCCCTGTAAAGAAAAAATTTTTTATTAGATAAAATTACTTATCAGCCAAAGTACAAACAGTGTACACCCAATAATTGAAAGCCATGCAGGTTTGCCGTTTTTATTAAAAAAAACTATTCTCAAAAAGTCTTTCACTGTATTACCTCCTATATGTGTATTATTTTGTTTTATTATACTACTGTTTTTTACAGATTTCTACAGCTGTCGGCTGAGTTTTGGCAAACGGCTGCTCTTGTTTTCGCATAATGATTTCGCCGCCGTACCCGGTTGGGTGCGGCGGCGATTTTTGGCGTTTGGTTATAAAATTTTAATGCTGTTTCATTGCGCCTGCAAGCTGTTCAGCCTGCTTGCGGATTCTTTCCTCGTCAAATACGTCAATCTGATTCATTACAGCACTTCTGAAAACATTGGGCTGTGAAATACAACTAAAATTGTAGTTCCCCGCGGCTGTCGTAATGACAATTTTTCCATAACCGAAAATTTTGCCTCCAAGTCCCTGCTCAACGGAAATATTGTTGATTTTATTAAGTGGGGAATCCATTACCTTTGTGGAGATTATGCCCACCTTGCCGATTATTTTTTTGTTTGTAAGAGACAGTTCTGTAGTTTTCATTTTCAGATATTTAATACCAATTATAATGGCTGCTATTACCAACCCAAGAAATGTTATAAAACCAATTTCGGTTTCGACTCCGGTATAGATGAAAATGAAAAGTATTAAAGCGGCAATTATTGCATTTGGAAACATAGCTATCATATTGATGCTACCCTTCAGAATAACATTCTCATTTTTACTTAAATTTTGTGCTGTATAACTCATATAATTTTCCTCTCTTTCTTTTTTTTCGTCTAAATATGAATCAATAATACCATTCATCCATTGTATTAAGCTCTGATTTGAACAAATGGCTAAACAATTTTTAACATATTCCAAAGCAACTTCTGATTCATCATCGTATTCTATAACAGATGTAGTTGCTTCATCACATTCTGCACATACATAATATTCTGTACCGTCATTATCAATGAACAGACATTCCATATTATCTTCTGCACAGGTTTTTCCGCACATTGGACATTTTTTCAAACTTATCACTCCATTAACTTTATATAATGTTCTGTTTGTCATCAGCAGTAAACTACAGCTATATTTCAGCCCTAATTAGACTGTACTAAAATTTATTATAGTCTAATTAGACACGAAAGTCAATATTTTTTAGTCAAATGTGGTACAATAAACAAAAATGAGGTGTCACATATGGCTAAATATAACAGAATTAAGGATTTAAGAGAGGACGCCGACAAAACTCAGCAGGAGCTTGCGGATTATCTCGGCACTTCCTCTCAGCATTACGGAAAATATGAGCTTGGCAACGCTGAGATCCCCTTCGAACGAGCCATAATGCTTGCAAAATACTACAACGTGAGCCTTGACTACATTGCGGGGCTTACAAACAACAAACGGGGGCTTGTTTCAAGCGACCTTTCCGACAGCGAACAGGAGCTTTTACGCTTTGCTGCTTCTCTTTCCAAAGAGGAACGGAAACGAATTTCGGAGCTGGCGGAGATAATTGAGAGAATTTGATCTTGGGTATAAAAAACGGCTGTGGAAAATTCACGCAGATTTTCCGAGCCGTTTTGATCTCAAAAAGCAGTTGATTTCGGCATATATTTATGTTATAATAATAATGTAAAGATCGTGTGCAGTATTGAATTTGAGTTAGGAGGTGCAACCTTGATCAATGTATACATCGACGAATTCACTCCTTGTCTTAAGGACGCAAAAACAGGAGAGCTTGTACAAACAGAGGTAATTCAGATCAAAAGAAAGTCTTTTTTAAAGAAGTACAATAAGAAAAATGGATGGTATATAAACTGGGAAAGCCTCTTGAATGAAAATGAGGTTTATGCACTGGTGGTTGAAGGCTCTGTTGATATTCAAGGACTTGTTGCAATCGCAAAAGATAACGATTCTCAGGCTGCATATATTACATGGATGTGTACCGGTCCGGAGAACAACAAGCTAATTAGTGACAGCGTTAAGTATCTGGGAGTGGGAGGTCATTTGTTTGCAATTGCGGCTCAAAAATCAATTGAATATGGATATGAAGGATTTATGTACGGATTTGCAGCCAATCAAGAGTTGTTGAACCACTATGTTAACGTGTTTAATGCTGAATACATCGGGATACTTCACCCATATCAATTCGCCATAGATTCATTAAATGCAAAAAGGATAGTGGAGGTTTATGATTATGAATGGACAGATGAAGAAATATAATCAATCATTAAAAAGCACACCTTCCCCCATATTGTTAAGTCAAATGACCAAGAAGGTAAATATCCGGGGGCTAATGACATATGCAAAGAAAAAAGGCGTAAAAGTTGCAGATTTGTCAGAAGAGGAAAAGATGTCTTTCTTAAAACAATGAATCGTCTTTGACAAGTCTGTTTTATCCCCTGTCTGATTTGGTGCACCCATTGGGCAGGGGCTTTTATTATTTGATAAGCTCCATTTATTATATATTTATGGTAATAAATAAACCATTTGTTATGACAGAGCCTTTTGGGAAAGAAAAACGGCTTGGAAAATTCACGCAGATTTTCCGAGCCGTTTTGATTTCTCTTGCAAAATCCCCTCAGATATGCTATAATTACCTGTAGAAAACTATCCGCAGAGCGGTGAAAAATATCGGGTGAAATTTTGAAAATCAAATATTTTCAAACCGAGTTTTGTTTCTTTGTCTGACGACAAAGATTTCCTTACGGAAAACACAAAACTCTCAAATAAGGAATGGTTAATCAGATGGTTCAGAATGATATCTTAAAAAAATATTTCGGTTATGAAAGCTTTCGTCCCGGGCAGGATCAGCTTGTGGAGAGCATTGTTTCCGGCAGGGACACTCTCGGCGTTATGCCTACGGGTGCGGGAAAATCTCTTTGCTATCAGATTCCTGCTCTTATGATGAAGGGCATTACTATTGTTATTTCGCCGCTTATTTCTCTTATGCAGGATCAGGTAGGGGCGCTGGTGCAGTCGGGGATAAGAGCCGCTTACATTAACAGCTCTCTTACCATGAACCAGCTTTACACCGTTATCAGAAATGCTGAGGCGGGAGTATATAAGCTTATTTATGTGGCTCCCGAGCGGCTTGATTCCGAGCTGTTTATGAATTTCGCTCAGAAGGCGAATATTTCGATGATAACCGTGGACGAGGCGCATTGTATTTCACAGTGGGGTCAGGATTTCAGACCAAGCTATCTGAATATCCCGAAATTTGCGGCTTCTCTGCCCCGAAGACCTGTTATGACCGCATTTACCGCTACTGCTACACAGCGTGTGCGTGATGATATTATAAGGCTTCTTGAGCTTCGTGACCCCTTTACGCTGGTAACGGGCTTTGACAGGAAAAATCTCTATTTCGAGGTGCGCCGCCCGTCGGACAAGTTTGCAGACCTTAAAAGGCTTGTGACTGCATATGACAAGGAGGGGCGAAGCGGCATTGTTTACTGCTCCACAAGGAAAAATGTGGAAGATGTTTGCGCTAAGCTTTGCGAGGCAGGATTTTCGGCTTCCAGATATCACGCGGGACTTTCCGAGGAGGAGAGACGGGTAAATCAGGAGGATTTTATTTTTGACCGCGTCAAAATAATGGTTGCCACAAACGCTTTCGGTATGGGCATTGACAAATCAAATGTGACCTTTGTTATCCACTACAATATGCCCAAGGACGTGGAGAGCTATTATCAGGAGGCAGGCCGTGCGGGGCGTGACGGTTCGCCCTCCGACTGCATTTTGCTTTACAGCGGTCAGGACGTTATTACGGCTGAGTTTCTAATCAAAAAAAGCTTCGAGCAGTCTGAGCAGGAGCCTGCTGTTGCCGAGGAGACGAGAAGGAGAGACCTTAAAAGGCTTCGGGATATGACTTTTTACTGCACCTGCGGCGATTGTCTGAGAGGTTATATTCTTCGGTATTTCGGGGAAAAGGCTCCACTTGAATGCGGCTGCTGTTCGGTATGCTGCTCGGATTCGGCGGAGACGGATATCACTGTGGAGGCGCAGAAGATAATTTCCTGCATTTATCGTGCGGGGCAGAGGTTTGGTATCAAGGTCATATGCGACATTTTAAGGGGCAGCGAGTCGGAAAATATTTCAAAGCGGGGGCTTGACAAGCTTTCTACATACGGCATTATGAAGGACACCTCCGAGCGGCGTATCAGGCGCATTGAGGAACGGCTTGAGGTGATGGGCTACATAAAGCGCACTGAGGGGGATTATCCCGTTCTGACGGTGGATAATTCCGCACTTGAGGTGCTGAGGGGGACGGTTTGTGTCAAGGCTCGTATACCCGAGGATACAGTTAAGGAGAAGAAGGATACTCTTATTTATGCGGCTGACCCCAAGCTTATGGAAATTCTCAAGAAGCTGAGACAGAAGATCGCTTCCGTTCAGGGGGTGCCTGCTTATGTTATTTTTACGGACGCCACGCTTGCGGATATGTGCGAAAAGCGTCCCTGTTCGGCTGCGGAATTTCTTAATGTTTCCGGTGTGGGAAGTGCTAAGCTTGAGCGGTATGGTGATGAATTTATGGGGGCGATAAAAAGCTACTGCGAGGAAAATCCCGAGGCAGGGCAGGCTCCCGTTAAGGCAGATATTTCCGAGAATGGGGTGAAGGAGAAAAAGAAGAAGGAGACTCTTGTGTATGCGGCTGACCCCAAGCTTATGGAAATTCTCAAGAAGGTGAGACAGAGTATAGCTTCCGATAAGAAAGTTCCTTCTTTTGTTATTTTTTCGGACGCAGCTCTTGCGGATATGTGCGAAAAGAGACCTTGCTCGGCTGAGGAGTTTCTTAATGTTTCGGGTGTGGGAAATGTTAAGCTTGAGCAGTACGGAGATGAGTTTATCGGGGCGATAAAGAGCTACTGTGATGAAAATCCGGCGGGGGAGCCTACGGTCAGAAAGGCTCCCGTTAACCGTATGAAAACTCCCGAGGATAAGCAAAGGGCTTTTGATGAGCTTGAGAGGGGCGTTACTAAGTTTGTTCCTTCTGAGGAGAATGTGAATATTACTGCGCTGATAAGCGGCATTATTACGGCGGCGGGGGCGAATGTTTCTGCTTCAAATCTGAGGACGGCAGTTCTTGAGTGGCTTATTTCTGAGGGGTATTTACAGATTTGCCCCGATAATGATGGCGGCGAGCGGAAGGGTATTACGGGTCGCTCTGACGAGATTGGCATTTTTGAGGAGCAAGTTACAGCAACTTCGGGAAAAAGCTACACCCGTGTACTGTACAGCACACGGGCGCAGAGGTTTATTGCGGATAATATGAGTAATATCGGTAAATTTCAAGCGGCTCACTTATGATATTTCCCGTTTCCGAGGATCGACATTGCACGATAGAGCTGCTCGAGGAGCATTACCCTTGCAAGCTGATGTGGAAATGTCATGGGGGACATTGAGAGCCTGAGTGCAGCAGCGGATTTTACCTTGTCCGATAGTCCGTAGGAGCTGCCTATGACGATACTTATGGAGCTTTTTCCTTCAACGGCGAATTTCTGCAGCCTTTCGGAAAAGTCCTCGCTGCTCATCATTTTGCCCTCTATGCACATTGCGATAACTGCGTCGCTGCCTGCGGCGGACAAAATTGCTGCCGCTTCTGTGTCAAGTGCCGACTTTATCACCTTTTCCGAGGGGGTATCGGGGAGGCGGCACTCGGGCAGCTCGGTTATTTTTATATGACAGTAGGCTCCGAGGCGTTTTATATATTCGGCACAGGCTTCTCTCAGGTAGCTTTCCTTGAGCTTGCCTACGGTTATGAGGTTTATGTTGAACATTTGCTTCTCCTTTTTATTGTTGTTTCAGAAAATATGCCCGATGGCGGACAAATTCATTTTCCGTTTCAAGATAGGCTCTTTCGAGGTCTGTGCTTATGAGCATATATGCCATACCGTTTTGGTAAAGTACATCAAGTGCGGAGGGCAGCTCGGAAAAGCTGCCGCTTATTTCGGAGAATGATATCACATAGCAGTCGGGGCTTTTCAGAAAGGCTTTTATCTGCGGCTGTTCGGGCGGTGCTTCAAAACGTGTTTGTAAGGCGGTCTGACGGATATAGTCCTCGGCGGTGTGGGATAGTTTTTTCAGAACTTCTCCCCGCTTTTTTGTCGTGCCAAGCTCATAGGCAAGTCTGTCACGGACTCGTTTATCGAAAAAATTGCGGCAGAGGGTTTCTTCAAAGGCTTTATCCATAGGAATTTCCTTTCGTTACAGAATGATCTCAAGTATCAGCAGCATTATAGGCTGATGTACGGCGTATATGAGCAGGGAATGTCTGCCTATAAATTCAAGGGGCGGGCAGTTCAGACGGTAGAATCCTTCGGGGAGCCTTCGCTCCTTTACGGGGACGTGGAGGGCATAGCCGAAGAGAAACATAAATATGTAGGGGATAAGGGGGAAATAGTCGGCGCTGTAAAATTCTCCGCTTTTTATGCCGATAGGATACAGGTAGCGGTCAACGGCGGGAAGGGGGACGGTCACATCGGTGACGAAAAGATGTATCGTCCCGCTTCGGTGAAAGTCCATAAGCATTATCCAGAGCAGGGCAGAGGCAATGAGAAGTGCCTGCCACGGTATTTTATCAAGCAGGGGACGGAGCAGTCCGCAAATGGTCATACAGGCTCCGAAGCAGCTCAGTACCCCGAACACGATAAGCTCCGAGGGGATAAAATATGAGGTCACAAAGGTTATGAGCCAGCCTATGATATAGAGAAATGCTCCTCTTTTTATGGGGTCCTTTGAGTAGCGGGTACATATGCCCGAGACGGCAAAAAGCACCCAGAGAAAACAGATATGCACCGTTTCCGTTTCGGGCTGACCGGGGGTTATGGGGCGGGGTATTGGTATGCTATAGATATAGCGCAGGTCGAAAAGGAGATGGTACAGCATTACAAGCACCATTGCTCCTCCTCTCAGTACATCGAGGGCGGCTATGCGCTCTTTTTTTATGCTTTCACTGATGGTGGGGGCGGCGGCTTGCACGGGCAGGACTCCTTTCGGCGGTTTTTGTTTCTTTTATTATTATAATGTGGTGTTAGGAAGTTGTCAAGGTAATAAAAAAATGTGTTGATAAATTTGGGAAGATGTAGTATAATATAAAATGAATAACTATTTATTTTGAGAGGATATGGTTTTAAGTGACTAAAGCGGAAAAATTCTTTTCGGAAATGAAGAATAAAAAAATTGCCTTTATCGGCGTAGGCGTGAGCCATACCGACCTGATAAAGCTCTTTTGCAAAAAGGGACTTGACGTTACCGTTTGCGATAAAAAAACAGCGGAGCAGATGAAGGAATATGATGAGCTTTCTGCCTCGGGAGCAAAATTCTCACTGGGAGAGGGCTACCTTGAGGGAATGGCTGAGGGCAGATATGACGTTGTATTCCGCACCCCCGGAATGTACTACAATAACGAGACCCTCACCGCCGCAAGACATCACGGCACCGCCGTTACCTCGGAAATGGAAGTCTTTTTCGACCTCTGCCCCTGCCCCATCTATGCCGTAACAGGCTCAGACGGCAAGACCACCACAACAACCATAATTGCGGAGCTTCTTGCTGCCGAGGGGAAGACCATACATAAGGGCGGAAACATCGGCAGAGCGCTTCTCCCCATAATTGAGGAAGTGGGAGAGGACGATGCAGCCGTTGTGGAGCTTTCCAGCTTCCAGCTCATTTCAATGAGACGTTCCCCCGATGTGGCAGCCATAACGAACATCACCCCCAATCATCTTAATGTTCACAAGGATATGCAGGAATATATCGACTCAAAGGCAAATCTCCTGCTTCATCAGAACGCTTTCGGCAAAGCGGTGCTGAGCTATGACAACGAGACCGCCCGTGACCTTGCCCCCCTTGTAAGAGGACAGCTTGCCTTTTTCAGCCGCCGTGAAAAGGTTGAAAACGGCGCATTTCTCAGAGATGACGGAATGTTATGCTATAACGACTACGGCACAGTCACCCCCGTGGTGCATATGAACGACATAAAGATACCCGGACTTCACAACGTGGAAAACTACCTTACCGCCATTGCCGTTACATGGGGCAAGGTATCGGTGGAAACGGTTCGGAAGGTTGCAAAGGAATTCGGCGGCGTTGAGCACCGCATAGAGCTTGTAAGGGAGCTTGACGGAGTTAAATATTACAACAACTCCATTGCCTCCAGCCCCACAAGAGTTATCGCCTGCCTTAACACCTTTGATGTGAAGCAGATAATGATAATGGGCGGCTCGGACAAGGGCATATCCTTTGAGCCTATGGCAGACCTTGTATGCGAAAAGGTAAAGCTCCTTATCCTTATGGGTCAGACCAAGGAGAAAATAAAGGCGGCTGTTACAGCCTCACCCAAATTTAAGGACAGCGGACTTGAGATCATTATCGTAAACGATATGGCGGAAGCTGTAAAGACTGCCCACGACCACGCTAAAGCGGGCGATATAGTTTCCCTTTCCCCAGCCTGCGCAAGCTTTGATATGTACAGAATGTTTGAGGACAGAGGAAATCATTTCAAGAGCCTTGTAAACGCTCTTTGATGGAAAACGAGGAAAATCAGATGAACAGAAAAGAACTTGCGGAGCTTATTATCCGCATTGCAGACTCGGAGGGCGTTTCGGGAAACGAAACAAATACTGCTCTTCTCTGCAAATCGGAGCTGCTTCGCTATACGGATAAAGCAGAAATAAAAAACGGCAATGTCATTGCCCATTTCGGTGAGAGAAGCGATAAAAAGCCCCACGTCCTCCTTGACGCACACCTTGACAGGGTGGGAATGATAGTCACGAGCATTACGGAAGAGGGCTTTGTTAAGGCTGACTGCATTGGCGGTCTTGACAGGCGGATTTTCCCCGCTCAGAGGGTAATGATACACGGCAGGGAAAATATAGAAGGCGTTATCTGCACTCTGCCCCCTCATCTGAAAAAGGACAGCTCCGTTATGGAAAAGGATCAGATATTCATTGACCCCATTTCGGACAGAGAGACGGTTTCTGAGAAAATTTCTCTCGGCGATTTTATATCCTTTGACTCCCCCTGCACCGAGCTTCTTAACGGACGTATCTGCGGCGCAGGACTTGACGACCGCTGCGGAATTGCGGCTATAATCAAGGCTGTTGACAGTCTTGGCGGTGAATATGACAGCCTTCCCTATAGCTTTACCGTTATGTTCTCCTCACAGGAAGAACTTGGCGAAAGAGGAGCCTGCATAGGCGCATTTGACATTGACCCCGATATCTCAATTGCAGTCGATGTAAGCTTTGCCCTCTGCGGCGGCGAGGACCCGAAAAAATGCGGCGAGCTTGCAAAGGGCTGTATGATAGGCATTGCTCCTTCTCTTGACAGAGGTCTTTCACAGTGGTTCATAAACCACGCCAAAGCAAATGATATTCCCTATCAGCTTGAAGTGATGAACGGCACCACAGGCACAAATGCGGACAGATTTTCCGTAAACAAGCGGGGCTCAAAGGCGGTAACTCTCTCCATACCTCTCAGATATATGCACACCCCCGCCGAGGTAATTGACACGGCTGACTGCGAGCTGACAGCGGAGCTTATCGCCGCATTTCTGAAAGCAGGTGATGTGAAATGAGCATAAAAATAAACAAGGAGCTTCTTTGTGAGCTGCTTGAAAAGCTGTGCAAAATTGACGGAGCTTCGGGGCAGGAAGATAAGGTAAGAAAATTTATCCTTGACACCATCGGGGATAAATGCGACTGTCGTGTAACACCCCTCGGCTGCGTCATTGCCGAATACAAGGGAAAAAAGCCTGCCGCAAAAAAGCTGATGATATCCGCACACATGGACGAGGTTGGGCTTATCGTAACGGGAATTAACGCCGACGGTACGCTGAACATCAACTGTGTCGGCGGCGTTGAGGCAGATGCTGTTATCGGCAGACAGGTCAGGCTTGAAAGCGGCATTATGGGCGCTGTTGGCTCGAGAGCCGTTCACAATATGACTGAGGAGCAGCGCAAAACTGCCCCGAAATTCGACGGGCTTTACATTGACATAGGAGCGCTTGACAAAGCAGATGCCGAAAAGCAGGTCTCCCTCGGTGACTATGCATATTTCACCTGCGGCTATGCTCAAAGAGACGGCATTATCCGCTCAAAGGCAATAGATGACAGGGCAGGCTGTGCAATAATGCTTGCAATGATACTGGAAAATGCTCTCCCTTATGACTGCACCTTTACCTTTGTGACACAGGAGGAAATCGGACTTCGTGGCGCAAGAACGGCGGCATTTGACGCAGCACCTGACTTTGCCCTTGTCCTTGAAGCCACCACCGCCGCCGATATACCTCTTTCAGAGGGCGACAAGCGGTGCTGTGTATTGGGCGAAGGTCCTGTGGTGTCCTATATGGACAGAAGCACTCTTTATGACAGGGAGCTTTACAGGCTTTCCGTAAAGCTTGCCGAGGATATGGGTATTAAGCGGCAGACCAAGACGGTCATTGCAGGCGGAAACGACAGCGGAGCTATACACATAAGCAGGGGAGGAGTGCGCACCTGCGCCGTATCCGTTCCCTGCCGCTATCTGCACACCCCCTGCTGCGTCATAAACGAGGAGGACTATTTTGACTCCTATGCCCTGAGCCTTGCAATGGCTGTGGAAATACTTTCGGGCAGGGTATGATAAAGCTTATTACAGACCCCGCAGAGCTTGTCCTCGACAAAAGCTATTACAGCGGCAGGATAGAAGCAGCCTGCACCGCCTACGGAACGGGATATGATTTTTGCAGGCTCTACAGCTTTGAAAAAGGCAGCGCACTTATCTACAACTCCTCTGCGGTCATAAGCGGAGAATGTGACGCTCCGGCTGAGCTTCAAAGCTTTGTTATGATAAATTCCCCCGAGACTGTGGAATGTTCCCCGCATATAGCTGAAAAGCTCACACTTTTGGGCTATGAAAAGAAGCACCGAACTCTGTTTGAGCGAAAAGCTGCCCCACAGACCGAAAATTCCCCCGAAGCGGCATCGCTTATGAAAATGTATGAAATAGTAAAAGCCTCCTTCGGGGAAACGGAGCTTGATATGTGGTATGCGGATATGTCCCATCGCATACGGCACGGGGTATCAAAGGCGTATATGTATAAAAACGCCGCCTGCGCCTGCGTTGATTTTATCTATGAGGGAGCGGCGTATATCTCACAGGTGGCGGTTTTGCCCGACGAGAGGGGAAATGGCTATGGCAGGGAGCTTCTTGATATGATATCCTGTGAGCTTCTGAATGCGGGAACAGTTCCACGTTTATGGGCATATGATGACGTTATGGGCTTCTATCGTTCCATAGGCTTTTGGGAGACAGATGAAGACTATATTTACTTAAAACGAATATGAAGTATGAAGGAGATATGTTTGAAAATCAAAGATTTTCAAACTGAGTTTTGCGGTTTCCGCAAAACTCTCAAGAAAGGAATGAATTTATTAAATGGCAGAAATTTTTGACCCCAAGCCCGTTGTACAGAAGGGCTTTGAAATCGAGGAAAGAATACTGAGGGCTGCGGCAAAGGCTGAGGAAGCCTGCGAGAGCGCTTTCAAGGAAATTGACCGCACCGCAGGATACAATGGCGAAAAGGTCCTCAAAGCCTTTATCGACAACAAGGTGAGCGACGTTTGTATGAAGGGCAGCGCAGGCTACGGCTATGACGACCTGGGACGTGACACCCTTGACAAGGTGTTCGCCCAGTCAATGGGAGCGGAGGACGCACTTGTGCGCCACAATATCGTTTCGGGAACCCACGCCCTCACCATTGCCCTTTTCGGAGTTTTGCGCAAGGGCGACAAGATGGTCTCCCTCACAGGCAGACCCTATGATACACTTGAAGAGGTAATTGGGCTTCGTGGCAGCGGAAACGGTTCACTTGCCGATTATGGCGTTGAATACGAGCAGGTTGACCTGACCCCCGACGGCAAGCCCAATGTAGCGGAGATATTCCAGAAGGTAAAGGGTGCAAAGCTTGCATATATCCAGCGTTCAAGGGGATATTCCCTTCGCCCCTCACTTACGGTAAACGGAATTGCGGAGATAGTCAAGGCGGCAAAGGGCGCAAATCCCGACATCATTGTAATGGTGGATAACTGCTACGGCGAATTTGTGGAGAAGTCCGAGCCTGTTTCCGCAGGAGCAGACCTGATAGTCGGCTCACTTATCAAAAACCCCGGCGGCGGAATTGCCGAAACAGGCGGATATATCGCAGGCACAAAGAAGCTTGTGGAGCAGGTGTCCTACCGTCTTACCTGTCCCGGAGTGGGCAGAGAGGCAGGCTGCTCCCTTGACCAGAACAAGAGAATGTATCAGGGACTTTTCTATGCTCCCGAGGTGGTGGCAAACGCTCTCAAGACTGCCACATTCACAAGTGCGGTAATGACACAGCTCGGATATCAGTGCTACCCCGCACCCGGTGAGCCGAGAGGGGATATCATCACGGCTATCCTTATGAAAAATTCGCAAAATCTTATCGCATTCTGCAAGGGCATTCAGAAGGGCTCTCCCGTTGATAGCTTTGTATCACCCGAGCCTTGGGATATGCCCGGCTACGACAGTCAGGTAATTATGGCGGCAGGCGCATTCAATAATGGCGCATCTATAGAGCTTTCCGCAGACGCACCCCTCAGAGAACCCTATGCTGCATATGTTCAGGGCGGACTTACATACGCCACGGGCAGAATGGGCGTGCTCTGCGCTTTGCAGGAGATGTATGAGAAAAGGTGCTTGAAGCTGTTCTGAGCAGGTGACGACCCGCAGCGAGACGTTCTGAACTTTATTTTGCCATCGAACTGTCGGCTTGGTAACAATAAAACACTTTGCAAGCAAACCGAAAACTATTTTCTCAAATCCATAAACGATATATATGGACATTCTGAAGGATATTTTCGGGGAAACACGTATTCAGATACGGCGGTGACGAATGTGCTGTTGTCTCCTTTGAAAATGCGGAAGCTGCCGCAGAAAAATGGCACTTGTGAAACGCAAAATTATAAATGAAAGGAAGTACCACTATGTCAAAACGCTACGAAAGACTTATGAAATGCTATGAATGCTTCAAGGCAAAGGTTGACTTCACCCCGAAGATCGCTCTTATCCTCGGCTCGGGGCTTGGCGACTATGCCGACGGCATCGACATCAGAGCCACCCTTGATTACAAGGATATCGAGGGCTTTCCCGTTTCCACCGCTCCGGGACATAAGGGACGGTTCGTGTTCGGCTATGTGGGCGAGGTGCCTGTGGTGGTAATGCAGGGACGTGTTCACTACTACGAGGGTTATCCGATGGAGGACGTGGTGCTTCCCGTAAGGCTTATGAAGCTGATGGGAGCGGAGGTGCTGTTTGTCACCAATGCGGCAGGGGGCGTTAACTGGCACTTTGAGTGCGGCGATTTTATGCTCATAAACGATCAGATCTGTATGGCGCCCTCTCCGCTTATCGGTGAAAACCTTGATGAGCTGGGTCCCCGTTTCCCCGATATGAGCGAAATTTACAGCAAGAAGCTTCGTGATATCGTGAAAAAGACCGCAAGAGAGCTTGATGTACCTCTCAGAGAGGGCGTTTACATTCAGCTCACAGGACCCAATTACGAGTCACCCTCCGAGGTGAGAATGGTTAGAACTCTCGGTGCGGACGCTGTGGGAATGTCCACTGCCTGCGAAGCCATTGCCGCTAATCATATGGGAATGAAAACTGTGGGCATTTCCTGCATTTCAAACCTTGCCTGCGGAGTTTCAAACCGTCCTCTTTCCCATGCTGAGGTGCAGGAGACTGCCGACCGGGTGGCACCCCTGTTCAAGAAGCTCATAACCGCTTCCGTGCAGAATATTGCAAAGGAGCTTTGATATGATAAGAGAAGCGGTATTTTCCGACCTTGACAGGCTTTTGGAGCTTTACACCTTTCTCCACGGCAATCCCATACCCGAAAAGGACGATAAGCTTGCCGATCTGTGGGACAGGATAATGAGCGACAGGGATCATCATATCATAGTTGCCGAGGAGGATGGGATAATTGCTTCTTCCTGCGTATGTGTCATTATCCCCAATCTTACCCACGGTCAGCAGCCCTATGCATTTGTGGAAAATGTGGTCACCCGTCCCGAATACCGCAAAAAGGGACTTGCCACTGCCTGCCTTGACTTTGCAAGGGACATTGCCGAAAAAGAGGGCTGCTACAAGATAATGCTCCTGACAGGCTCAAAGGAGGAAAGCACTCTGAGATTTTACGAGCGGGCAGGCTTTAACCGCAATGACAAGACCGCCTTTATCAGATGGATATGACATAGCTGTAAAGTATTTCCATATTACATAGTGTCATTTTGTGCAAAAGCGATATTTCATATTTACCCCCTTGAAATGTGGTTTTTAGCGTGCTATAATACTATTGTATTGTATCCGAAGTTGTATTGTATCCCGAAAGGGAATAATAACAAGGAGGATCTTATTTATGCGTGAAAAAACAAGAACGATCGTGGGAACGGGTATTCTCACCGCCATTGTGGTGGTCCTGCAGGCGCTGGCTGTCGGCATCAAGTTCGGACCATTCTGCGTGACATTCGTACTTATTCCAATAGTAGTCGGTGCGGCGCTGTACGGATATAAGTCGGGTGCGTGGCTGGGATTTGTGTTCGGAGCAGTAGTTCTCTGCACCGATGCTGCCGTTTTTATGGCGATAAACGCTGCCGGAACTGTCATCACAGTTCTGCTCAAGGGTGTCCTTGCAGGTCTCGGCGCAGGGCTTGTTTACAAGCTCCTGGAGAACAAAAACCGTATTGCTGCAGTAATTGCCGCTGCTGTGGTCTGCCCCGTTATCAACACGGGCGTGTTCCTCTTAGGCTGCGTTGTATTCTTCCTTGACACCATTACGGAATGGGCGCAGGGCGCAGGCTTTGCTTCTGTTGGAGCTTACCTCATTTTCGGAATGGTGGGTCTTAACTTCTTAGTTGAGATGGTTTGCAACATTCTGCTCAGCTCGGTCATCGTTAAGATACTGAACATCATCAAAAAGCCCAAAAAGCCTGCGGCGGCTGCATAAGCCGCATTTTCAGGGGAGAAGCATTCTGCTCTCCACCGTCATTTATCAAAATAGTATATGCGTGATACAATACATAAAGCGTTAAAGCCGCAGGCTGTTACCTGCGGCTTTATACTGTTTTTATTTCTGTAAATATTGACGAATGTTAAATAAATTTGCAGAAATATTCATAAAGAAAAATGGTAAAATCTGTTGACTCTATTCCCCTTGATATAATATAATTATACTGTAAGTCTGAATTATATCGGCGTAAATAAACGATTACATAAATTGGAAGTGAAAAAATTGAGCAACAACAAAAAGAAGAAAAAGAAGAACCCTGCGCCCTCTGCTGCACCCGAGACCAAGGCTGCAAAGCCTGCTTCGGAAAACACAGAGGAAGATGAAAACATCCCTGTTCAGAGCTTCAGTGAGATGATGGCTTTCTCCGATGATGATATGGGCGGGGACGAGCCTGCTCCCAAGGCGGAGGAAAAGCCTGCTCCCAAAGCAGAAGAAAAGGCTGTTGCTAAGGCAGAGGAAAAACAGGTGCCCAAGGCTGAGAACAAGC
>JAGAJF010000021.1 GCA_017829005.1 Oscillospiraceae bacterium
ATGATAGCTGCCAATTCCGAAAGGAAACTGCCTGATTGAGATAAGAGTGGAACTCAAGTCAAGAGTTCAGGAGTGCTTAGCAAACCATTTTAGACGGCATATGAATAATCATACTGATTTACAACCGAACCGCCGCTTGCGGGACCGCATGAGCGGTGGTGTGAGAGGACGAGGGTTAGCCACCCTCTCCTACTCGATTTATTATGTAAAACCGAGGTCATTATTATAAAAAAACAGCCCCGTAAAGGGGCTGCCTGTTAGTCAGATAATAATGTAAACTTAATAAAGGGTAGATATAAGCTTTTTCTTTTCTGCTGCGTATTCCTCAGGGGAAAGCTCACCGCTGTCACGTCTTTCTTTGAGCTTTATAACTGCTGTCTCAAACTCTGAAAGCTCAGCTGCTTTTCCGTTGGGATTGATCTTAACGGGAGCAGGAGCCGGCTTTGGAGCAGGTGCAGGCTCGGGTGCAGAGACAGGCTTGACTTCATTAACAGGTTCCTCAATTATGGGAGCAGGTTCAGACACAGCCACAGGCTCGGGAATCACTTCGGGCTTGGTAACGGGTGCAGGCTCTGATTTTACCTCGGGAGCAGGCACAGCTGCCTTTTTCTCCTGCTTGGGCAGGGGAGCAGAGTCGGGAATGCTTTCAAGGTCAAGCGCGGGCTTCTTAGGCTTAGGCGCAGGCTTTACGGGAGCTTCATCGGCAACGGGAGCAGTTTTTTTCGGCTCTTCTGCCTTAGGCTTAGGAGCGGGAGCATACTGGGGCTTGGCGTTAAAGGCTTCCTCCAGATTGTCCAGATCGAAAATAGGTTTTTTGGGCAGAGGCTTGATATCTGACTTTGCGCTGTCAAAGGACTCAAGTGCCTTAAAGGAATCCTCAAGCTCGCTGGTAAGTGCTTTTACCGATTTGACATCAGCTGCAGGAGCAGCCTTTGACTTGGGCGCAGGAGCTGCTTTGGGCTTTGCTTCCGGAACAGGCTCTAATGCAGCCTTGTTAGGCACGGGCGTTTCGGGAACGGGGTCGGGAAGCTTTTCAACAGTTGGCAGGGGAGGAAGAGTGTTCTTTGCTTCCTTTTCGATTTGCTCCTTCATACGGGCGCTTTCAAGCTCTGCACGCTTTTTCTGATTTTCGCGCTCGATGGCAGCTTCGTATTTCTGCATATGTATTGCCTTGACCTCGTTGATCTGCTCGGCAATGGCGGTGGGATCGTTAAGGCAGGGGATTACTATTCTCTTGCGGTGGATAACGCCCTTGACATTTGTGTCGCACTGGATAAAAAGAGGCCAGGGCTTCTTTATCTTGTCGTTTACATAGACCTTGGTGATCTCTTCGAGGGGACACACGAAACGGGAATAAACAGGATCGCCTTCCTTCGTGCCTTCCTGCTCAAGAATATATGCCTGTCCGAATACGTGAGCCACCGTTATCGTAAGATATACCTCCTGCGGCTTTGCAAAGTTTGACTCTTTAAACAAAGACTCGTATGCTGCGATCTTCTTTTCGCTGTATACACTTGACTGGCTGCTCATATTCATTACTCCATTCTGAAAAAATTGTAGGAACTGCAAATTTTTTTGGCTGAATATGCCTTGACTTTATGAATGCAGTATTATCAATATAAATTATAACATATTTTACCTATGCTGTCAAATGTTTTTTAAAAATTAAATGACAAAATGGTTACAGCTTTTTGTTGATTTTGCACAAAGCCTAAGAGCGATTATTTTGCAATAGCAATATTATCAACAATCAGATCAGCTTTCCGTCCTTGATGGTCACGATCCTGTCGGCTTCTGCCGCCACAGAGCTGTCGTGAGTGATGAGAATAAGGGTCTGACCGTATTTTTTTATGGTGCTTTTGAGAAGCGAGAGTATCTCTTTTCCCGAAGCGGAGTCAAGGTTTCCCGTAGGCTCGTCCGCAAGAATGACCGAGGGTCTTGTTATCATTGCCCTTGCAATGGCGACACGCTGCTGCTGACCGCCCGAAAGCTGATGGGGGTAATGCCCCAGCCTGTCGGAAATGCCCATAGCTTCTGCCAGCTCGTTTAAGTAGTCATCGTCGGGCTTTCTGCCGTCAAGAGACAGGGGAACGATAATATTTTCCTTTGCCGTCATAACTGGCAGGAGGTTGAAAAACTGAAACACAAAGCCCACCTTCCTGCGGCGGTACTCTGCGAGAGCCTCGCCTTTGAGCGAAAAAACGTCCTCACCGTCTACAGTGAGCTTTCCGGAAGTGGGAAAGTCCATTGCTCCCAACAGGTGAAGCAGGGTGGATTTTCCGCTTCCGCTCTGTCCCACTACCGCAACAAATTCGCCTTTTCTTACCTCAAGACTTACGTCATTGAGCGCCATTACAGCTGTTTCTCCGCTGCCGTAGGTCTTTACAAGATTTTCCGCTTTCAGTATGATATCATCTGACATAAAAATGCTCCTCCCCAATGATTTAATTTTATTATAACACAGTATCAACCAAAATGCAATAGTCTGTCTATAAAAATGACCGCAGGAAATCGCTCCTGCGGTCATAATGGTTTACTTTTCGTTCTTGTCGCAGTAGGCAATTCCGAGACCTACGGTAGCTATGTAGCATCTGCCGTAAACGTTCATATCACCCGAAACAAATTCACCGTTGCCTATTCCGCCAAACTGATGGAGATCGTCATTGACCCTTATCCATGTGGAGCCGTTGTCCTCGCTCATATAGAAGCCCTTGACAGCGCCCTCCTCCTTGGGAGTTCCGCTTACATAGATAACATAGGGGTCTCCGTCCTTTTTAGGCTTTCCAAGACCCACAGCGTCGCAGAATTTAAGCCCCGGAACAAGTGAGAAATTTTCGCCGTGGTCGGTGGAGACCAGAAGTCCGCCTCCGCCGCCGGGAACGTAGAAGGTGCCTTCAATACCCGGAGCAATTGCAAGGCGCTTGTATTGTGATGATGTGTCGTATTTTTTCTTGAAGCTCTTGCCGCTGTCCGAGCTTACAAAAATTGTGCCGTTGCTGCTGCCGTAAACATAGTCCTTGTTAACGGGGTCGCCGATAAGATAAACGCCTCCGCTGCCTGCAATGCCCTCAACCTTTTCCCAGGTCTTTCCCCAGTCCTCGGTGCGGTATGCAAAGAGTCCGTTGGAGGGGCTCCAGATAAGCGCCGAGCCGTCGGCTGTGAGCGCCACTTTGCCCTTATAGAAGGTCTTACCGCTTTCCGGAGAATTGGTTATATCGCTCCAGGTCTTGCCGCCGTCGGTGGTGTATGTAAGGAGCATATTTGACTCGTCTCCGCCCACCTTTGCCCATATATCGTTATTGAGCGCGGCAACAGCAATGCTTGTGCAGGAGCCTATCTGCTTTGAATGACGCTCTGCCGATGTGAAGATATCCTCGTGGATAAAGCCGTCAAAGTCGCCTATGGCGGTGATAAGGGGATAATCCGCATAGGAAACGATATCCTCGGGGACTACCTCTTCAATGCCTCTTGCTTCAAAATAAATCTCGGGGTTTTCGTCCCAGATATTGTCGCAGGCAAATATGCCGTTGCCCGAGTTTACAAGTATCCTGTTGGAATTGCCGCTGTCCATTGCAAGGGAGCTGCACCAGTGGATAGCCGCATTGGATATCCAGTCCATACCGTTTGTGGACATTGTGTATTTGCCGTCAAGGTCTTCCCATGTCTTGCCGCCGTCGGTGGTGCGGAAGAATTTGTCGCCGTATGCGCCGTTGGGCTGCTCCTTCCATACCTCGGAGGTAACGAGGACCATATTGTCATCGTTTGAGGGGTCGATAACGATATCGCCCACAGTCCAGCTAACGACCTTAATCTCTTCGGCAGCACCATTGTCGGGGCTGTATTTGTAAAGCGTGCCCTGAACGGAGTTCCAGGGACCTTCCTTGTTGCCGTAGGAAACGAAAAGCTCGCCCTTGGAGTTAAGGTCAAAGCGCTGGGGCATATATTTCTTTGCAGCTTCCTCTGAGCCTTTGAGAACGTTCCAGCTTTCGCCCGAGTCATCGGAATAGAAGATATTATCCTCCTTGGAACGGGAAACACCGGTGTATATCCTTGACCTTTCCTTGTCAAATAGAATAATGTTTATGCCGTTTTCATTGGCGGTGGCATTTACGGGGAAGGACTCCACCTTCTGCCATGTCTCGCCTGCGTCAAGGCTGCGTATCATTCCGCCTGTTCTGCCACCGCAGTAGATAATGTCGCTGTTATTCGGGTCAACTGCAATTCTTTCGCCGTTTCCTCTGCCCATACCGTTTCCGTGGACCTTGATAAGGTCGGATACATCTACCTGCTTGAAATGCTCGCCGTAATCGTGAGACACCAGGATACAGGTCTTTGCATTGCTGAAATAGGAGGTTCCTGCTGCAAGATATACATTTGCCGCATTATTCGGGTCAACTGCAATTCCGTCAATCCCCAGAAGTCCCTTGTCATCGTCGGATATGTCATAGTTAAGGGCTATCCATTTCTGTGCGTCATTGTCCCATCTGTATGCTCCGCCCACGTCGGTGCGGGCATAGAATAGACCCGCTTCGCAGGTGCTTATGATTCCCGTTACAAATCCGCCGCCGCCGATAGCTACCTGACCGTATGACCAGTCAGGATTTTCATATACATCTGCAAGCTGCTCCACCTGTGCCTGTTCGGTCTGAGAGCTTTCAGAGCCGTCAGCGGGAGAGTCTGTCTTTCCGCAGGCTGACAGAACAGAAAAGCACATTGCCGCAGCAGTGAGAAGTCCTGCTGCCTTCATATAAGAACCCATTTTTTTCATCCTTTCAATTTTCCAAAAATTTAGTTTTATGCTTTTGCATATTATACCATAATATTTCACAAATGTCAATCGTTTACAGAACCGAAAAAATATCTGATTTTTATAAATCCTATCTGTAATAAATTCCTTCGGTACAGAATATATTGTGGGGAGGACAAATCGTAATATGCCGAGGATAATTTCGGCTGAATGAAAGGATGGTTCATATGAATCTGAAAGTCAACAAAGAGGCTGTGAGATCCTGTGAAAAAATATGCAGCTGTACGCAGGAGCAGTCCATAGAGCTTGATTATGTTCTTCCCGATTATTACCCCGAGATATTCAGAATAATCAAGTGCTGCGCCGAGCCTGAGATAACCGCCTGCGCCGTTAACGGGGACAGAGCTACCTATGAGCTTACCGTATGTCTCAGAGTGGTGTATTGTTCCGAGGGCAGCACGTCACCCGAGGCTGTGGAGCAGAAGCTTGTCTACAGCCGTACCGTAAATCTTGACCGCCCCGCCGAACAGGCTTCCGTTTACATCACAGCCTCTCCCGACCATATAACCTGTCGGGCTGTGAACAGACGGAGGATAGACGTGAGGGGCGCTGTTACGGTCAATATCTGCGTGATGGGGGAGACTGTCACCGAGGCAGTGAGCGAAGCCTTCGGGGAAAATATCCAGCTGCGAAAAAAATGCTGCACCTGCCCCGCACAGGTGATAAAGGCACAGAAAAGGGCAGTAGTCTCGGACGATTTCACCCTTTCGGAAACAGCTTCTCCCATAGGCACCATACTCAGAGCCTCGGCGGAGGTGGTTTCTGCCGACAAGAAAATCATTGCGGGAAAGGCGGCGGCAAAGGGGGATCTGAAAATATCCGTTGTCTACACATCTCACAGCGAGGACAGCGAAGATCCCGTAACATCAATGCAGTTTTCCCTTCCCTTTTCACAGCTTGTGGAGCTGGATGGACTTGACGATGATTTCCTGTGCTTTATAAACTCCTCTGTGGTCTCCTGCACCGTGACGCCCCGTTCCGAAGGGGACGGAAATTCGAGACAGCTTGAATGTGAGGTGCTGCTTCTTATCGACTGCTATGCCGTAAAAATGGCAGAGTACGAGCTTGCCTGCGACGAATATTCCACTTCCTACGCATCATCTCATACAGCAGTGCAGGTAAGATGCGAAAAGGCTCCCGCTCCTCTTGACAGCAGCTTTTCGGTAAGGGGAATTTGCGAAAACAAGGACAGCCCCATATCTTCGATATATGATGTGTGGTGCAGTTCCTCGGGACTGCGACTTTCGGTAATTGACGGAAAGCTTACCGCCGCAGGAAACGTTACATTAACGGTAATGGGTCAGACGGAAAGCGGAGATTTTGTTATCTGCGAGACCGATGTTCCCGTTGAGGAGGAAATATCCGCAGATATGCGTGACATAAGCTCCGACGCAGATATACGTGTGACATTTTCCGTTACCTCCTGCACATATACAATAACCGCCGACAATACCGCTGAGGTCAAGGCGGAGATAGCCGTAAGAGGCTGGGTCACCGACCATATCCTTACCGAGGCGATAACCGACATATCCGTTGACGAAACTGTTCCGAGAGAGCAGAGCGGAGACTATGCCCTGCGGCTGTATTTTGCCGAAAGCGGCGAGGAGCTTTGGAACGTTGCCAAGCGGTACGGCGCTTCAATGCTTCGTATAATCGAGGAAAATGAGCTTGACGGGGATGTTGTTAAGGAAGCGAAAATGCTCCTTATTCCCGTAGCATAACATAGAAAGGAAACTGCCGTTATGGTTAAAAATGACATTTACACCGATATCGCCAAGCGCACAGACGGCGATATCTACATAGGAATAGTAGGACCTGTCCGCACAGGAAAATCCACCTTTATCAAGCGGTTTATGGAGCAGCTTGTTATTCCCAATATCGAAAGCGATTTCAGGCGGGAGCGGGCTGTTGACGAGCTGCCCCAATCTGCGGCAGGCAAGACCATTATGACCACCGAGCCGAAATTTATCCCCGAGGAGGCTGTGGAGATAGTCGTAGGGGAGAATGCCCGCTTTAACGTCCGCCTTATCGACTGTGTTGGATATATAGTTCCCAGCTCCATCGGATATATCGAGAATGAAGCTCCCCGAATGGTGATGACACCATGGTTTTCCGAGGAAGTACCCTTCAATATGGCAGCCGAGGTAGGCACACGAAAGGTCATCACCGAACACAGCACCATCGGTCTTGTGATAACTACCGACGGCAGCATTTCGGATATTCCCCGAAGCGAATACGAGGAGTCCGAGCAGAGGGTAATTGGTGAGCTTAAAGCCATAAACAAGCCCTTTGTGGTGCTTCTCAACTGCACCGACCCCAAAAGCGGCAAGGCTGTTCAGATGAGCGCAGAGCTTGAGGAAAAGTACGGCACACCCGTTATTCCCGTAAACTGCCTTGAGCTGAGCGGCGATGATATCGACAATATTTTAAGGCAGGTGCTTTTCAGCTTCCCTGTCAAGGAGATAAACATCTCAATGCCAAAGTGGATAACGGGTCTGGGCAAGGGACACTGGCTGAGAACGGAGATATTCGACTCGGTGCGTGAGGCTGCAAAGGACGTAAAGACCGTCAGAGACGCTCAGAATGTGGTGAAACGCCTGAGAGAATGTGAGGAAATAACCTATTCGGATATCCGCACAATTGACCTCGGAAAGGGCAGTGCCGATATTTCTGTGACCCTTAAAAGCGAGCTTTTCTACCGTATCCTCGGGGAAACAACGGGTATTGAGATAAACTCTGAAAGCGATCTTCTTCCTCTGCTCAAAAATCTTACGGATATCAGAAAGAAGTACGAGAAGATAGAGAATGCTCTCAAGGAGGTGGAGGCAACTGGCTACGGCATTGTAATGCCCACAATTGACGAGCTTACCCTTGAGGAACCTGAAATAGTCCGTCAGGGAGGAAAATACGGCGTTAAGCTCAAGGCTTCCGCTCCCTCTATACATATGATGAAGGCGGACATTATTACAGAGGTAAGTCCCATAGTGGGCAGCGAAAAGCAGTCCGAGGAGCTTGTAATGTATCTTCTCCGTGATTTTGAGGAAAATCCGGGAAAGATATGGGAGTCGAACATTTTCGGCAAATCCCTTCACGAGCTTGTTAACGAAGGGCTTCACAACAAGCTTTATCGTATGCCTGTGGACGCACGTCTCAAACTTCAGGAGACCCTTGAACGGATAATCAACGAGGGCTGCGGAGGGCTTATCTGCTTTATACTTTGATTATTTTGGGAGACCGATTTGTATGAGCGGTCTCCTTTTTGTATGTCAAAATGGATTTTTTTGCGAAAAATCTTGCAATTTTTGTTCGGGTGTGGTAAAATAAATCTATAATGTAATTCGGAGGAATTTACCGTGGCTGATAAAAATGAAAATATGTATAAAAAGAAAAATGCCGTAAGCAGGGACAACCGTCCCGAATTTCCCAAAAGAGCCGTTATCACAGGCGGTATGCCTTACGGCAACAAAACGCTTCACTTCGGACACGTGGGCGGAGTGTTCGTTTTTGCGGACGTGTACGCCCGTTTTTTAAGGGACAGGATAGGCAAGGATAACGTTATATTCGTTTCGGGCAC
>JAGAJF010000022.1 GCA_017829005.1 Oscillospiraceae bacterium
ACAGCTGTACAGGCTGCGCCAACGAAAATAAGGAGGAAAAAGCTGTATGAGATCAATGCTCGTGATACTGTTCAGCGCAATGCTGACAAATAACTTTGTCCTCTCGAAATTTATGGGAATCTGTCCCTTTTTGGGCGTATCAAAAAAGCTTGACAGCGCCGCAGGAATGGGAGCCGCCGTTACATTTGTAATGGTTTGCGCCACCCTCTGCACATATCCGATATACACATTTCTCCTTGCCCCCTTCGGACTTGAGTATCTCAAGACCGTAGCATTTATCCTCATAATCGCCCTCTTCGTGCAGCTTATTGAAATGATACTCAAGAAGAAAATGCCTGCCCTCTACGGCTCGCTGGGCGTGTATCTTCCCCTTATCACCACAAACTGCGCTGTTCTTGGCGTGACCATTCTCAATATCGACAACGGCTACACCTTTGGCGAGTCAATCGTTGACGCACTTGGCGCAGGACTTGGCTTCACCCTTGCCCTGCTCATATTCAGCGGAGTCCGTTCAAGAGTTGACAAGGCAGACGTTCCCGAGACCTTCAAGGGCGTTCCTGCCACACTTATAGCCGCCTCCATCGTTTCCGTAAGTTTTATGAGCTTTTCGGGAATGGTCGAGGGAATATTTGGCTGATAAATTATTGACAGAACGGACTGTGTAAAATGAAAAATACCGGAAAACTTGTAATGCTTACGCTTTCTCTGATGCTTCTGTCGGGCTGCTCTGATGAAAATGGAGCTTCGGGAAATAT
Organism: Oscillospiraceae bacterium; assembly: GCA_017829005.1. Classification (GTDB taxonomy): domain Bacteria; phylum Bacillota; class Clostridia; order Oscillospirales; family Ruminococcaceae; genus Huintestinicola. Next base: position 756 of record JAGAJF010000022.1, read on the forward strand.
ATCCGAAACAGAATATCAGACCGCTTTGGCAACCACGTCTGACATATCAGTCGTTCCCAGATCCGCATTATCGGAAACGACTGCCGCCGAAATCGAAGAAACAGTCACATCTCTTTACGCAGAGAAGAAATCCGAAGAACAGCAGCGCCTTGAGCAGCTGATAACAGAAGCCGCAAAAAACGAAAATCCCGCATTAAAAGGGAACGAAACAATTCAGTCGCCCATTTTCGGCGATTTTGACGGAGACGGGATAAAAGAGCTTGCAGCGGTTTACGGAGACCAAAGTGATGCCTTTTATGAGGATTCCTGCGGCGGAGATGTGTGGTTTGCATCGGGAGAAAAAGCGGAAGTTCTGCGGCATGGCTTATATAATATACCAACTTGGAAGGAACCCGAAATAATCACCTCGGACGGTCATGTTTTTCTGAAAAACGAAATGGTATTTATGTCTGAAAGCTATTCAATGTACCATGAAATAATCAACAGCCGACCTGTCCGCAGCGAGATTGACGGATATGCCACGCAGGGACTCCGACCCGACGGAGAAATCGGAGATTTTACCGCAGTCCACAGCACATATGACATAACATCGGACGGCACGGGTCATACATGGAAACCCTATTGGTATTATTACTCTCCCGAGGACAAAACCTTCTATCCCTATACGGGAACGCAAATTTCCGAAGACGAGCTTCTGAAATATGACGGAGCAGCGGAGATACTTGAAAAGGCACATTCCGAGGGCAATACCGTTTCCCATCTCTATCGCCGTGACAACGGAATTATCAACATAAATTTGACATATCCTCTGAACGAAAACGATATGAACGGCGACCCTGCTTATTCAAACAGCTTTTATACATTAAAGGCTGAGGGCGGAGCCGTGAGAGACATAACCCCCGAATATAATGACGGCTATTACCTGCCTTGAAAGAAAGGATCGATATAAATGTTTGAAGCATACATTCTTCCCGTCCTCATTTTTGCGGGAATGGGAATACTTGCAGGCGTGCTGCTTACCGCCGCTTCAAAGATATTTGCGGTAAAGTCCGACCCTCGGGTGGACGAGGTAAATGAGGCTCTTCCACAGGTAAACTGCGGAGCCTGCGGATACAGCGGCTGCTCGGATTATGCCAAAGCCATAGTAGAAAAGGGCGAGAAAGCCAACCTCTGCAAACCCGGAGGAGCAAAGTCTGCAGAAAAGATAGGCGAAATAATGGGAGTCAGCGCAGGGGAGACTGAGAAGCAGATCGCTGTAGTCCGCTGCTCGGCGGACTGTGAAAGCAAGCAGCGAAGCTTTGATTTTGACGGCGAGCTTACCTGCGTCAACGCCAAGCGCTTTTACGGCGGAATGTGGGGCTGCAAATTCAGCTGCCTCGGACAGGGCGACTGTGCCAAGGTCTGCCCCGTAAACGCCATTGTCATAAAAGACGACCTTGCAAGGGTAGATAAATCAAAATGTATCGGCTGCGGAATGTGTGCCGAGACCTGTCCCAATGATGTTATCGAGATAAGAAAAATGGCTCCTACCGCCGATGTGCTCTGCAGCTCAAAGGATATGGGCAAGGCGGTCAAAGCGGTATGCGGCAAGGGCTGTATCGGCTGTAAGCTGTGCGAAAAGCAGTGCGAGTTTGATGCAATTCACGTGTCGGAAAATATCGCCCGTGTAGATCACGAAAAATGCACCGCCTGCGGCAAATGCGCCGAGAAATGTCCCGTTAAGGTCATCACCATCTCAAAAGCCTGAAAATGACAGATAATTCTCCTGTGACAGCCATCACAGGAGAATTATTACTCTTATATAATAGCACAAATGTATCGAAATGTCAATTGACAAAACGAACAAATTTTCTTGTCACATTTTGACTTCCTGCCGCATTTTATCTATGAGTACTCAAAACAGCAACAGGGGATGATAAAACAAATGAAGCCCAACTTTGAGGAGACCGTTGACAAATACGGAGACCTGGTCTATAAGACCGCCTTTCTGTACAGCGGCACAGTCTCCGACAGCGAGGACATATTTCAGGAGACCTTTCTCAAGCTGTCAAGCCATAAACGGGATTTTAAGGACGAGGAGCATTTAAAGGCATGGCTCATACGTGTAACGGTGAATTACTGCAAAATGCTCCATCGAAGCGCCTACAGCCGCTATAAAGCGGAGCTTGACGAAAATATCCCGTCGGAAAGCGATGACGGACTTGAAAAGCGAACGGTCACAGAAGCGGTAATGAAGCTTCCCGAAAGCTACCGCCTGCCCGTACTGCTGTATTATTATTACGGCTATTCCTGCGATGAAACGGCAAAGCTTCTGAAAATATCCGAGCCTGCCGTAAGGACAAGGCTCAAGCGTGCAAGAAATACGCTCAGAAAAGAACTTGAGGAGGTATGGCAAGATGAATAACAGCGAGCTTATAAAAAAAGCATTTGAAGATATCGCTCCGTCCGAGGAACTTCTTGAGAAGGTAAAAACAGCCCGAACCGCCGAAAACAGGAGCCATTCAAGGCTCAGAAAGGGGATAATTATCCCCGGGGCATTATGCTTTGCCGCCTGTCTCGGAGTGACCGCCGCAGCGGTAACGGGAAATCTTGATTTTGACGTGCTATTCGGTGACAGGATAAAGGTAGCCGACAGCGAGCTTGCCGAAGAGCTTGTAGGCAAGGTCAGCAACGTAAAATATTCCGTTTCCGATGATGATTACATCGTAAGCGTGGCAGGCGTAACGGGAGGTGCGGACAGCTGCTATGCCGTTATCGAGATATCCCGAAAGGACGGCACCCCCGTAACTGAGCATTTTCAGAACCCCGCCGATTATGACTATGAAGCTCTTTCCTGGATGAATACCGGATTTGACATAAAAAATCCTATTGGATTATCGGCAAATCTTTCGGCAGGCGCAGGACTTGACACATCAATAACGGAAGACGGCAAAATAATCTTCACACTGGATATTGACGGTGACGGCTCAGAACCTCTTAGCGGCAAGCTTATAGCCGCAGAAGGTGATACACTTGTATGGATAAACAGATTCACCGAGCTTTGCATCGAAAAAAATTCCTATTACGGAAAGAATAAAGGCGAATGTGGTTTTTATGACAAAGATACCAATGAGCCTGTACAGACCGATATCAGTTCTGTGGTAGCCATTCCCCTGAAATGGAGCATAAGCTTTAAATACACCGCTTCTGACAAATCTCTCGATGTTCTCAGCTGCAAAGCTCCCGAGGAGAAAGCGCTTTTCCGTCTCAAGTCTCCCGATGAGATAGGCGACAAAATTTACGAGGGCGGCGCCGAGCGTTATGAGTTTGAATGTACCGTAAAGCTTATCGAAATTACTCCCACAGGCGGCAGAATGGATATCGAATTTCCCTGCAATGAAAACAATAATTTTTCTATGAATGTTGAGACAGGTATGGAAAACGAGATGTATCTTGTGAGGACTGACGGTTCACAAATACCCGTATCATTTAACGGCTGGTCGGGCAAAATCGACAGCGGCACCGCCGAAATGTCCCTTCGCCTTGCATACAGACAGCAAAGTGATTTTTTCAAAAAGTTTATGGATATTTCCGATGTCTGCGCATTAAGCTTTAACGGCACAGAGTATCCCCTTGGTTAAAATGCACATATGATCAGTGTTCCAAGATGTAAACTAAATTGTAAACGAAGTTGTTTTTCGACACATTTCGTCAATATGAACAAAAAAACAATTTGTCCTCCTGAAATAATACATTTTTCTTGCTATGTATGAAAAAATATGATATAATAAAACAAATAATGCAGAATAGTTCGTCATCAGTATTGACTTGATTTGTGACCGAATTATGCAGGTTGATATTATTTCAGGAGGATTTAACTTAATGGTAAAGATCGAGCCGAATTTATGCGTGGGATGTAACGCCTGCATAAGAGCCTGTCCCGTAAACAATGCAAATATGTCTCAGAAAATTGGCGGCAAGACCGTAATCACAGTAAATGACAAAAACTGTATAAACTGCGGCGAATGTATCAAGGCTTGCGTTCACAAGGCAAGGTATTATGAAGATGATACGAACCGTTTTTTCACAGACCTGAAAAACGGTAAGAAGATAACTGTCCTTGTGGCTCCTGCAGTAAAGATCGCATTCGGAAGCGGCTGGCGCAATGTGCTGAAAGCAGTCCGTCAGCTGGGTGCTGATAAGATATACGACGTTTCCTTCGGTGCGGATATCTGTACATATATGCATCTGAAAGCAGTTGCCGAAAAAAAGGTTGGGAAGATCATCTCTCAGCCCTGTGCAGCTCTTACTGACTACATACTCAAATATAAGCACGATCTGATTCCATATCTTTCTCCCGTACACAGCCCTATTCTTTGCGGTGCCATATATATTAAAAAGTATTGCAGGGACAGCAATCCACTTGCTGTACTTTCACCATGCATAGCTAAAAAAACCGAATTTACCGATACGGGCGTTGTTGAATATAACGTAACCTTTGCAGCCCTTGAGAAGTATCTCAAAGAGCATAATATTAACAGCGTCGGGGAAGAGTTTGAGTTTGACGGACTGCCTGCATACAGCGGCGCAATATACCCCATGCCCGGAGGACTTAAAGAATGTCTCAAGCTTATGGCTCCGGAGCTAAAGGTAATAAACTCCGAAGGTGTGCCTCATGTTTATCACGATCTTGATATGTATCTTGAAACCCCCGAAAGCGCCCGTCCTGCTGTGTTTGATGTGCTTTCCTGTGATTTCGGCTGTACAGTGGGTCCCGGAGTTCCTCCGAAGTACAATAAATTTGAGATAATGGATATGATGGAAAAAATCAAATCAGATTCCTTTTCAAGACAGGCAAAGCAGACGTTTCACAATAAAAACAAGCAGTACAAACAATTTGACAGCGACTTGAAGCTTGAGGATTTTCTGCGTTCATATACTCCGAAGCAGCCCGATGTAAAGCCTATTTCCGAAAGTGATATCAGAAATGCTTTCGCTGCGCTTTATAAGGAGAGCGAATCCGAGCGCCATTTCGATTGTCAGGCATGTGGATATTCATCTTGTCATGAAATGGCTCTTGCCGTGGCAAAGGGGCTTAATTCGCCTGAAAACTGCCATCAGTATATGCTTAAAAAGAATATTGAGGAAAGCGACAAGATACGTAGGTTCAATGATAACATCGTTAAGGCAAATAATGATATCAACGAGCTGACTGCCGCTCTCAACAGCGAGATAAAGCTTGTTTCCGAGAATACGGATAAAATCGTTTCCGACTCAGGAGAAAACGTGTATCTTATTGAGAATGTGGGCAGGATAGTTTCCGAACTGCAGAGCCTCAGCGATACCATGTCTGCAAATATTTCCCAGATAAATTCCATCAATGAGGAATATAAAAACAGCTCGGTAATAATTCAGGATATTGCGCTGCAGATCAAGCTTCTTTCACTTAATGCGTCCATTGAGGCGGCTCACGTAGGAGCAGCGGGAAAAGGCTTTGCTGTTGTTGCAGGAGAGGTCGGCAGCCTTGCGGATAAGACCCAGAACGCCACAAAGAGCTTTATTTCCAGCTACAGCAGAGTATCGGAAGAGACAGGTATGGTCAATGAGAATATAACCGATATCATTGCTGAGATCAAGGAGCTTTCGGATATTCTTATCAAGCTGAAAAATTCCGTTGAGTCCACGGGCAAAACAGGAACGGACATTCACAAGCTTATCCGAAGCGTTTCTTCTGTTTCGGAAAGAATGAGCAATGTAATGAGATAAACTAAAGCCGCAGCGGTCAATGTCGCTGCGGCTGATTTATTTCATAAGTTTTTTCTCATAGCAATATGAGGACAGTATTCGTCAAAATATTCCTCGCCAAAAGGGGAGTAGCCCAGCTTTTCGTAAAAGCCCTTTGCCCTCACCTGAGCCGAAAGCTCCATTTCTGTACCGCCAAGCTCACGTGCTTTATTTTCGAGAGCCATTACAATTTTTTCACCTAAGCCCATTTTGCGAAATGGCTTTAAAACGGCAATCCTTCCGATTATAAATCTGTTTCCCTCAGACAGATACAGCCGTCCGCAGGCGGCAGGAAGGTTATCCTCCGAAAAAAGCACGGCATGAAAGGCATATTCGTCTATTTCATCAAACTCGTTCTCAAAGCCCTGTTCGTCAATGAAAACAGCCTTTCTTATCTCTGCCGCTTCGGGAGCTGTCTCAAGTCCCTGTGAAATTCGCATCTCCATTACAGCACCTTTGAAAGGAAATCCTTTAATCGTGGGTTTTTAGGATTGCCGAAGAACTCGTCGGGTGCGCCCTGTTCCATTACGTTTCCGTCTGCCATAAACATTACTCTTGAAGCGACCTCACGAGCAAATCCCATTTCGTGTGTAACAACAACCATGGTCATGCCCTCCTCGGCAAGCTCCTTCATAATGCTGAGAACCTCGCCCACCATTTCGGGGTCAAGAGCCGAGGTAGGCTCGTCAAACAGCATAACATCGGGGTTCATTGCAAGAGAGCGTGCAATTGCGATACGCTGCTTCTGACCGCCCGAAAGCTGAGAAGGGTAATTTTCAGCCTTATCAAGAAGCCCTACCATTCTGAGCAGCTCCTCAGCCTTAGTGTCAGCCTCGTCCTTGGTCATAAGTCCCAGCTTTACGGGCGCAAGAGTGATATTTCCGCGTATGGTGAGATTGGGAAACAGATTAAAATGCTGAAAAACCATTCCCATTTTTTGTCTCATATGGTTCAGCTCTTTTTCCTTTGCATGGGTGATATCAACGCCATTGAAGATTATTTTGCCCGATGTAGGCTTCTCAAGCAGATTGAGACATCTTAAAAATGTGCTCTTACCCGAACCGGAGGGACCGATCACTACCACCTTTTCTCCTTTGTCAATGGTCTCGGTAATGCCCTTGAGTATTTCAAGCTCCCCGAAGGACTTGCAGAGCTTTTCAACGCTTATCATTAGCCGCAAGCCTCCTTTCAAGACGGGTAACAAAGTGGGTGAGTATCATAACAATAATAAGATATATGAGCGCCACCGCAATAAGGGGCAAAAAGGGCTCATATGTATTTGCACGAATAGTATCTCCGCCCTTTGTAAGATCCTGCACGGCGATATAACCTGCAACAGAGGTCTCCTTGAGCAAAACGATGAACTCGTTTGCAAGAGAGGGGAGAACGTTTTTGAATGCCTGAGGAAGAACGATGTAGCTCATAGTCTGGGAATAATTAAGTCCAAGAGCCGAGCCTGCCTCAAACTGTCCGTTATCCACAGCCATAATGCCCGAGCGGACAATCTCGGCAACGTATGCGGCGGAGTTAAGTCCGAAAGCAAGCACGGCGGCAAATATCTTGTCCACCTGCACCGAAGCGAATATAACAAAGTATATGATAAGAAGCTGGACAACTACAGGTGTTCCGCGTATCACCGTCAGATATATCTTTGCAAAGAAGTTCAGAACTTTAAGCTTGCCTGTTTTGTCATGGGTGGAACGGATTATGGCAATAAGGAAGCCCAGCAGCATTCCCAGGAGAACGGCAAAAACAGTGATGGTCAAAGTATTTTTCAGACCATTTGTAAGATATTTCCACCTATCTTCCTGGATAAAGGTCTTGTAGAATTTATCCGCAAATTCTTTTAATGCAATTTCCAAATTATCACCCCTCATTTTAAGAAACGGCTGTCCGTAAACGCTGCGGACAGCCGTCTGATAATAATATTACTTTCTGACAATAATTACCTGAGTTGCTGTAGTGTAGGGATCGGTGAAGTTAACGTTCTCAAGTCTGTCCTCGGTAACGGTCATACCTGCTGCGCCAACATCAGCCTTGCCCGAGTCAACTGCCGCAATGATGGAGTCGAACGCCATGTTTTCGATCTGAAGCTCCATTCCGAGAATGTCACACACAGCGGTCATCATATCAACGTCAAAGCCTACAACGTTTTCGCCGTTCATGGACTCATAAGGAGGGAACTCGGCGTTTGTAGCCATAATGAGCTTGCCGCCCGATCTGTCAACGCCTTCGGGAGAGGTGTAAGGAGTTTTTCCGGCGTCCTCGCCAATCCAGTTAGCCTTGATCGAGTCAAGAGTGCCGTCAGCCTTGAGCTGTGCAAGAGCGTCGTTGATCTTTCCTGTAAGCTCGTCATTGCCCTTTTTAACAGCAATGGCGTATTCCTCAACAGCAAATGTCTCTTCAAGGATTTTCAGGTCGCTGTTGTTCTGAACATATACCTTGGCAGGCTCGGCGTCAATGAGAACAGCGTCTACCTTGCCCTGCTTTAACGCCTGAACAGCGTCAGCGCCCTTGTTAAAGCGTTCAACCTTGTCGGTAACATCGGAAGCGTAAGCATCTCCCGTAGTACCGAGCTGTACTCCGATGACCTTGCCGTTTAAATCGTCAAGAGTGAAAACAGTGTTCTCGGGAACGCCTCCGCAGCCTGCAAAAATAGCGGCGGAAAGTGCGGCAGCAGCCATAGATGCAATTATTTTTGATAATTTCATTACTTATCGTCCTTTCAAAGGTAATTGATTACAAACCAATAAGTATTATAATACAAATCTCGAATAAATTCAAGTGATAATGATGTTATTTTACATTTTACTAAAAAAATATATACTATCCCAAAAGCGAAGAAGGCATTTGGGATAGTATAATTTACTTATTTTCAGCGGCAGCCGCATTTTCCTCATTTTTCTCGGTTTGCGGAGCCTCAGCGTTTTCGAAGGTTTCGGGGACAAATTCGTCCTCGGAAACAAGATGGAGATCATCCTGTTCTTCCTCGGGAGGTTCGGGGGGGAATACACCGTTTTTGAGCTGCTCCAGAGTATTTTTGGCATTATCCGTCAATCTTTCCTCATAAGGCTCGAAGGAGGCAAAAAAGGCTTTCCATTTCCTTTCGAGATTGGGGTCGGTGGTCTCGGCACTGTTCTGAGGAGCAATTTTTCTCCATTCACGGCTGATGAGTGACATAATGAATTTGTCAAGTCTTTCCTCAATCATTTCCTTATATTCGGAAGGAGTGGGGCGACGGAAACGGTGAAGGTCTTCGATCTTGATAAGCTCGTCGATATTTTTTAATATGGTATCGTATTTTTTAAAGAGCAGACTGATATTTGTGACCTTGTTAATGCTGGAAATGTTCTCGTTGATGACCTTGAGATATCTGCTTATGTAAATTTTTGTCATTTTCTCGAGAAACTCCTCGGAAACCTGCAGCTTTTTTTCATCTATATCAAGAATGATGTTCTGGAGCTTTATCTGCTTGTTTCTGCGCTGCTTACTTTCGTTATCGAATAAACTCATAGCACCAAATCCTTTGTAGTATCTAATTCTCTGCCGTCCTTGAATATAGAAAGGTAGAGAATTAGTGTTAAATTTTGATTAACCTTTTATTATTATAACACAAACATCTGCAAAAATCAAGAGTTTTTTGATAAAAAGCCCACATCAGAACACGTTCGGCTCGGTGTTGAGAATTACCCATTTTCCCCCCGAGAATCGCATAGCAACAGAAACGCCCTCGTATGAAACACTGCTTCCGCTGCAGAAAAAATCTATATCAGCGGTGCATACCCATTCGGTAAGTCTGCCGTTCATTTTATGTTCGGTTATCCTGACGTTTGCGCTGAGATTATCCGTGTCCTCAAGCTCGGAAAATTCGGGAAGATCTCGCAGACCGGTTTTGCAGGCGGCTTTGAAATCGCTTTCGCTGCCGCTTGCATAAACGTCGTCGGGGGTAACTGTTTTCACATATTCCTTGAAATTAGCCGAAGCAACAGCGGAGCAGTATTTCAGGGCAGCCGTATCCTGACCGCCGATGAATTTAGAGACTGCAAGAACAGCTATCAGTATAAGAATTACAAATGCGGTAAGCGCTTTGCCTGCCTTTTTTGCGCCGCTTTCGGTTTTGCTCATATTTTATTCTCCAATATTACTCATTCTTGAGGACTGCGCCCTGTGCGCCCGATGTAACGAGAGAAGCATATCTCTTGAGATAACCGCTCAGTTCCTTCTTCTTGGGAGTAAATCCGGCAAGTCTGCGTTCAAGCTCGGCATCGTCAATGTTGAGCTGGATCTTGTAGTTGGGTATATCAATGGTAATGCTGTCACCGTCCTGTACAACTCCGATAACGCCGCCTACAGCCGCTTCGGGAGATACGTGACCGATGGAAGCACCTCTTGAAGCGCCGCTGAAACGTCCGTCAGTGATAAGAGCAACAGATGTACCCAGACCCATTCCCTGAATTGCAGAGGTGGGATTGAGCATTTCTCTCATACCGGGGCCGCCCTTGGGACCTTCATATCTGATAACAACTACATCGCCCGCTTCGATCTTGCCGCCGAGGATAGCTGCCTGAGCGTCCTCCTCGCAGTCAAATACCTTTGCAGGGCCTGTATGTGTGAGCATTTCGGGAACAACGGCGGAACGCTTTACAACGCAGCCGTCTGCAGCAAGATTTCCTCTGAGAACAGCTATTCCGCCTGTCTCGCTGTAGGGGTTCTCAATGGGACGGATAATATCATGATCCTTGTTTATGCAGCCCTTGATATTTTCTCCTACGGTCTTGCCTGTTACGGTGATAAGGTCGGTGTAAAGGAGACCCTTCTTGTCAAGCTCGTTCATTACGGCGTAAATTCCGCCTGCCTCGTTGAGCTGCTCCATATATGCGTGGCCTGCGGGAGCAAGGTGGCAGAGGTTGGGGGTCTTTGCGCTTATTTCGTTTGCGATGTCAAGGTTGATGTCAATACCGCATTCGTGAGCGATTGCAGGAATGTGGAGCATTGTGTTTGTGGAGCAGCCGAGAGCCATATCAACGGTAAGAGCGTTCATAAATGCCTTTTCGGTCATAATGTCTCTGGGACGGATATTTCTTCTGTACATCTCCATGACCTGCATACCTGCGTGCTTTGCGAGACGAATTCTCTCGGAGTAAACGGCGGGGATAGTGCCGTTGCCCTTAAGACCCATTCCTATAGCTTCGGTAAGGCAGTTCATAGAGTTGGCGGTGTACATTCCCGAGCAGCTTCCGCAGGTGGGACAAGCCTTGTTTTCGAACTCTTCAAATTCTTCTGCCGAAATCTTGCCTGCGGTGTATGCGCCAACAGCTTCAAACATACTTGAAAGGGAGGTCTTGCTGCCCTGAACATGACCTGCAAGCATAGGACCGCCGGAAACAAATACGGTGGGAACATTAACTCTTGCGGCAGCCATAAGGAGACCGGGAACATTCTTGTCACAGTTGGGTATCATAACGAGAGCGTCAAAATGATGAGCAAGAGCCATACATTCGGTGGAATCGGCGATAAGATCACGGGTAACAAGGGAGTACTTCATTCCCTGATGACCCATTGCGATACCGTCGCATACAGCGATAGCAGGAAATACAACGGGAGTTCCGCCTGCCATAGCCACGCCCAGCTTTACAGCCTCAACCAGCTTGTCGATGTTCATATGACCGGGAACTATCTCGTTGTAGGAAGAAACGATACCTACTAAGGGCTTCTTCATTTCCTCCTCGGTCATACCCAGAGCATTGAAAAGGGAACGCTGTGGAGCCATTTCGGCGCCTTCACAGAAAAAGTTTCCGCAGTCTGTGCATTTTTCGTTACAAGACATTTTATTTTACCTCTTTTTCATTAAATTATTTGTTTCTTATATGTATCCGCAGCTTGATAAGCGGCGAAAATAAGTTTTTGAAATGTTTATCAGCTCTCCAGACCCAGGAATGCCGCACCGATAATGCCTGCGTCATTTCCGAGCTTAGCAATAACTATCTCGGTATTCTGCGAGAGCATACGTGTGTAAACTTCCTTCTTGACAAGCTCCTTGACGGGAAGAAGCAGGGGGTCGCCCTCGTTGCAAACGCCGCCGCCTATGCAGAGAATGTCGGGCTGGAAAATGTTTATTGCATTTGTTATTCCCGCTGCAAGGTACTTGCAGTATTTGTTTACCACCTCTGTGCCTGCCTTGTCGCCCTCTCTCATAGCCATAAATGCGTGACGGGCGGAGAACTTGCCGTCTGTCTCGAAATACTTGTTAAGAACGGAGGACTTGTCAGCCTCGGCAGCCTCCTTGGTCATACGGATAAGACCCGTTGCAGAGGAAAATACTTCAAAGCAGCCCTTTCTTCCGCAGGTACACTGAGGGCCGTCCACCTCGATCACTATATGCCCAAGCTCCGCACCTGCAAGGTTTGAGCCTGTGAGAATTTTTCCGTCAACGATGATGCCTGCGCCCACTCCTGTGCCGAGGGTAATGCAGACAGCATTCTTCGCACCCTTTGCAGCGCCTGCCACAAACTCGCCGTATGCAGCGGCATTTGCATCATTAGCCACATAAACGGGCTTGTTGATGTGAGCCTGAATGTACTCTCTTATGGGGACATCGTGGAAGTCAAGATTGTTTGAATAGGGGATAGTGCCGTTTACATTGTCGGCAATGCCGGGAGTACCCACGCCTATCCATTCCACATCATCAATGGAAATTCCTGCCTGCTTGCAAGCCTCAACAGACACCTTTGCCATATCATCGCAGATATCCTTTGCGGGACGGGGGCAGAGAGTTTTGGTGGAAGCCTTTGCGATTATCTCAAAGTTCTCGTTGACCACTCCTGCTTTGATGTTAGTTCCGCCAAGATCAATTCCGATATAATACTTCATTTTCTTCAACCTTTCGTAATTTTATTCCGAAGCCACGATATTTCGCAGCCAGATGCCTTTTTTGATAAGGATAAATCCTATTGTCACCTTTATTATGTCAACAAACTGACATAAAAAATAAACTTTCAGAATGTCAAGCTTTGTAAAATGAATGAGAAGCAGGGCTGTCGGTATAGTTATCGCCCATACATAAGCGCTGTCAAAGAGGAACGTGATGAATGTTCTTCCGCCCGAGCGGAGAGTGAAATATGCCGCATGCATAAATGCCGCCACAGGCATAAACATTCCCGATATGGTTATTATCCTTCCCGCAAGCGCTCTTATTGCATCGGTGGTGTTGTAAAACATAGGGAAAACTCCCGAAAGAGCCGCCATCAGACCGCCTGTGACCGTGCCTGCAAGAACGGTGAAAATGATAAGCCTTGTGTCCGTTTCCCTTGCTTTTTTCATATCTCCCGAACCAAGTATCTGTCCCACGATAATGCCCACCGAATTTCCAAGAGCGATGAAAATTACCGCAAAGAGGTTGAATATGGTGGAGGAGATATTTGTGGCTGCGACCACGTCAACGCCGCGCATAGAATAACAGCGGTTAAGAGTTGCCATTCCCGCCGACCATAGACATTCGTTCACCGCCAGAGGAAGCCCGCTTATGACTATCTTTTTGATAAGCTCACGGGGGACTGCCAGAGTGCGGAAAGCGCCTTTGATAAATTCATTCTTATGGGCATTGCGGTGGGTCCATATCACAACTCCCGCACATTCCGCAAAGCGCGCGATGACCGTTGCAAGAGCGGCGCCTTTAACGCCCATACGGGGCAGACCCAGATTACCGAAGATAAGCGCCCAGTCAAGTACAAGATTTATCAGCACCGCCGCAAGCCCTGCAAACATGGGAGGAAAGGTGTGATTTGTTTCACGAAGCGTGGAGGCATATACCTGAGTAATGGCAAATGGTATAAGACCCACCATCATTATCCTCAGATAATCCTGTCCCGAGGAGAGAATAAGAGCCTTGTTTCCGCTTTCGCCGTTTCCCGTAAGATAAGAGGATAT
>JAGAJF010000023.1 GCA_017829005.1 Oscillospiraceae bacterium
AATATATAATCCTCAGTCTGTTGTTCAGGCTGTCACGGAACATTGTTTTGATAATTTCTGGACAAAAACGGAAACCTTTGAAGCACTGCAGATGTATATCAAAATAGATATGGACGGTCTTAGGCAATCGGTCATCAGAATGATTGCAGGAGAACATATTCCCGTAAATACGGGCAAATTCCAGAATGATATGGTATCGCTCCATTCCGCCGATGATGTTCTTACGCTTCTTATCCATCTCGGCTATCTCACATATGATTTTGATACCAAAACCGCTTGGATACCCAATAAAGAGGTTCAGCAGGAGTTTATCAACTGCATAGAGGACGGCGGCTGGGAAGAGGTCATGAACTCGCTCCGTCAGTCGGACGAACTGCTTACTGCTACACTTGCCTGCGACAGTGACAAGGTTGCTGAAATACTTGAGGAAGTGCACAGAAAAAACACTTCCATTATTGCGTACAACAATGAAATGTCCCTGTCGGTAACGCTTGCACTTGCCTACTATTCCGCAAGAAACAGCTACGAGATTTTCAGGGAACTGCCAAGCGGAAAAGGCTTTGCAGATCTCACATTTATTCCACGCAAGGGCGTTGATTCACCTGCAATGGTTATTGAGCTGAAATACAACAAAACCGCTTCAAATGCACTTGAACAGATAAAAGAAAAGCATTATACCGAAAAGTTGACTGCTTTCAGCGGAGAGATACTGCTTGTGGGTATCAGCTATGATGAGAGCAAGGGTCATTCCTGCATTATCGAGAAGATAGTAAAATAAGTAACAGCCGAGGATTTTCCCTCGGCTGTTTGCGTGTCCGATAAATATGTATCATATCCCACTCTGCACCAAAAATGTAAAATCCTGTGAATGCCCGAATTTGCGTACATTGTTTCGTGTAAAGCACCATTGTTGTTCGGGAGTCATCATATTGACCATCATACCGCCTACAGAGCCTGCTTCTCTTGCAGTAATATCGCCGTTGTAACCGTTCTTGAGGTTAACGCCGACCTCGTTGGCTGCTTCCATCTTGAATCTTTCCATAGTTTCTCTGCCCTGAGCAGTGAGCTTATCGCTTTTCATAGTGTAATTCTCCTTTTAAGATCAGTTTTATTGGAGAAACGTTTTACGCTTTTATCAGTGATCTGCGTTTCTCTCTTGGGTTTGCAGTAATATTATATTACGGGAGACAGTTTTTATTATCGGAAATGTTTTGCACGTAAGGCAGAAAATACCCATATATATTCTGCATAATGCTGACATATTTTCCTGCATTTTTATGCAGAAGTATTACCAAAACTTACAGCTTGAAATAAGCCTCCGAAAATGCTATAATTAAGTTGATCCGAGAGGGAAAATTCCCTTGCGGAAATAAAAAAAGGGAGGCGAAAATGATGTGCGGATTTGATTTCTCCTGCATTATGGAAATTATCAGAAATTGCTTTACAAGCTGCGGCAGATAAAATGAAGCAATCTGAAGTAAACGAAATAATTTTTTTATGGAGGTAACATTATGTGCAACTTTAATTTCTTCGGAGCAGACCTTTCCTGCGTCATTGACATTCTTAAAAACTGTTTTACAGGCTGCAGCAGATAAGCTGTAACATTAACATAACAAAATAACAGAACATAGACTCATCTATGCTCCGTTCCCTGGGAGCATAGATGAGCGTTTTTTTATCTGCGGCGTGTTGACTTTTGATGCAGTTGTGTAGTATAATAAATCTGTTGATATGCAGAAAGGAAAGTGACCGCTTTGACGAAAAATGTTAAAATGCAGGACATTGCCGACCGCCTTGGGGTAAGCGTCGTGGCAGTTTCAAAGGCTCTCAGCGGCAAAAGCGGAGTAAGCGACACTCTGAGAGACGAAGTGCGCCGTACCGCCAAAGAGCTTGGCTATTCCTATACCGTGAGACGAAAGCAGCAGGGCAGCCTTACGGGAAATATCTGTGTTCTTGCTTCCTCACGCTTTATCGATGAGGACTCCTTTTATCTCAAGTATTACAAGCATATCTCCGCCCATCTGCAAAGCAGGGGACGGTGCGCATTCTTTCATACCGTCACACCCGAAAGCGAGGAAAAGCTCATATATCCATTGGCAATGCATGGCAAAGCGGACGGTGCGATCATCCTCGGACAGCTTTCCAAAAGCTATACCGACCTTATCACCTCGGAAAACATTCCCGTGGTATTTCTTGACTTTTACGACGACCGAAAGGATATTGACTGCATTATCAGCGACAGCTTTTACGCCTCCTATGATATAACCAATTTCCTTATAAATATAGGTCATCGAAAGCTTGCCTTTGTAGGCTCTGTAAAGGCAACAAGCTCCATTCAGGACAGATATCTTGGTTATATCAAATCCCTTATGGAGCATAATATTCACGTAAGCTCCAATTATATCTTGGAGGACAGAGACGAATATGGAATGATGAAGCCCATAGCCCTGCCTGTGGATATGCCCACCGCCTTTGTCTGCAACTGTGACGGCACAGCCTATCAGCTTATTGACCAGCTGAAAAAAGAGGGCTATCGGGTGCCGCAGGATATTTCCGTTACAGGCTTTGACAATTCGGTCTACTCGGAAATGTCCGACCCGAAAATAACTACCATCGAGGTAAATACCGAGCAGATGTCCGCACTTGCGGTGGAGACCATTCTGAAAAAAATCGAAAATCCCGCCTATTCCATCGGACGAATGCCCGTTGGTGGCAGGATAATCTACAAAAACTCCGTTAGAGCCATAAAAACCGAAACGGATCAGATCTTTTCAAACTCAAACAGGCGGTAAATTTTTTTAGTTGCTTTTCCCGCCAAAACCGTATTGAAAAAAGATCTTTCAAAGCCTTGAAGCAGGTCAACAAGCTTTTGCGGTGTCATAGAATGTTCTGCTTTGAATCGTATGTCTTCTGTTTCAAGCTCTTCGGGGCTGTCTATTCCAAAAACCTCGGTAACGCCCACATCGTTTATGGGATTTTTGTACTTTGTGGCTTTAGCCGCAAAAACGGTGTAAACGTCCGCTAAAATACACAGCTTGCCGTATTTCTGTGAAAGAGCCTCAAAAAGCCTGCGGCATTTTTCCGTCCCGAGATACATAGATATCCCTTCCATAACGACTACCGCTTCGGGGGCGGCGGGAAGAGCGGATATCCACTCTGTTTCTGAAGCGTCCGCAACAAGCATAGTATATTTCTCATTTTCGGAAAAATACTTTTTTCGTTCATTGATAACATCAGGGAAATCAATGTCAAACCATAAATTGCTACTGTTTCCCACACGTAAGATACGGCTGTCAAGACCGCAGCCGATGTGCAGAACGACCGCTTGGGGATATTTTGAAATAGTCCTCAGCGTCCACTCGTCAAACACAGCCGCACGCATTGACATAAAGAGTGCAAGCCATTTCGAGCGAGCCTTTCCTTTAAGCTCAAAGCCTTCCTTTTCCCATATCTCCTCAGCCTTTTTGTCATTTAGGATAATGCCCCTGCGGCTTATTTCCGATTTGCCGTAAAGAGGGATATAAAGTGTTTTGTTCACTCCTGTCATATTACCGACCTCCAGTTTCTGTTATAAAATTGTTTATCTGAATTATAGCATATTTGCAGATAAACGTCAACCTGTATTAAAGTGGTGATAATTTTGAAAAAAGCAGCCGTACTTTTCGGCATATCCCTTTTAAGCCTGCTCTGCGGCTGCAATATTTCGGAAGAACCCTGCGCCAAAAAAGATTTTTTCGCAATGGATACCTATATGACGCTGACCGCATACGGAGATAATGCTGAAGCAGCGCTTGATAGGGCTTGCAGTGAAATTACACGGCTTGAGGGGCTTTTTTCCGTAACCGATAAAAACAGCGATATCGGCAGAATAAACAGTTCACGGGGACAGCCTGTGGAAATAAGCACCGATACCGCCAAGCTTATTTCCCGCTCGTCAAAGCTTTCCGAATTTACAGATGGGACACTGGATATCACCGTTTATCCCCTTGTACGGGAGTGGGGATTTACAACGGGAAATTACGCAGTACCGACAGATAAAAAGATAAATGAACTTCTCGGCTCAACAGGCTATTTAAACATTTCAATAAACGATAACAAGGTCACAATACCCGAAAATTATCAGCTTGACCTGGGTTCAGTGGCTAAGGGCTATGCAGGAGAAAGGGCGGCGGAAATCCTCAAAGAAGAGGGGGTTACCTCTGCAATACTGAGCCTCGGCGGCAATGTTCAGACCATAGGCGAAAAGCCCGACGGCACTCCCTGGCGTGTGGCTGTGACTGACCCGTTTTCCCCCTCGGACACCATCTGCACCCTTTCCGTAATAGATAAAGCAGTCGTCACCTCGGGAAATTATCAGCGATATTTTGTTTCCGAGGACGGGAAAAAATACTGCCATATCATCGACCCAAAAACGGGATATCCCGTTGACAACGGGCTTGCTTCTGTAACGGTAACAGGCGACAGCGGAACATACTGCGATGGCTTATCAACGGCACTTTTCGTAATGGGGGAAGAAAAAGCAACAGCATTCCGGAATGAACATCGTGATTTTGATATGCTCATAATAACCGAGGACGGCAGGATAATTATTACGGAAAGCCTTTCCGAAAATGTGGAATTTACCGATAATACTATCACCCAAAAAGTGGAAGTGATAAAGTGAAAAAAAACAAAATGTTTATTATAATCATTGCCGTAATATTCGGAACAGCCTTGATATGCAGCCTGCCGATATGGGGAAAGCCCCGGGGAAATGCTGTGAATATCAGAAGCGGCGGTGAACTGATCTGCACCATAGACCTTTCCGAAGCCGAGGACTGTGAGTTTGATATCAAATGGGGCGGCGGCGTAAACACTATTGAAATAAAAGACCATATGATACACGTGAAAGAAGCGGACTGTCCCGACGGCATATGCATAAAAACGGGCTGGATAGGCGGAGAAAACGGTACAGCGCCAATAGTATGCCTGCCCAACCGTCTTGTTATCGAGCCTGCGGACGATACATCAGACGGCAGAACGAGGTGACGGGTATGGATAAAAAGCGCTTAGCCCAAATGGGACTTCTCACTTGCATAGCCCTTATAATATTCGTAGTGGAAATGCAGATACCCTTGCCCGTTCCTGTCCCGGGAATGAAGCTGGGACTTGCAAATATCGTTACAGTTTATGCCGTCTACCGATACACCCCGAAGGAAGCGGCACTCATTCTCACCGCAAGAATAATTCTCGGCTCAATATTTTCGGGAAATCCCTCCGCCCTGCTTTTCAGTATCAGCGGCGGGATACTCTGCCTTTTCGGAATGATATTTCTGAAATGCTTTATTGATGAAAAGCATATCTATCTCAGCAGTATCATCGGCGCAGTGCTTCATAATATGGGTCAGGTCACAGCAGCGGCGGCAGTAACGGGAACAATGTCCGTATTCGCCTATCTGCCCGTCCTCACAGTTTCGGGCTGTATCGCAGGGCTGTTTACGGGAATATGCGCTCAGATCGCAGTTAACAGAATAGGAGTGAAGTAAAATGACAATAAGAAAAATAACTATTGACGACTACCAAAAAATGTATGCACTCTGGCTTTCCTGCAAGGGAATGGGACTGAACGATACAGATGACTCCAAAGATGGCATCAAGCGTTTTCTTGACCGCAATCCCGAGACCTGCTTTGCCGCCTGTGAAAACGATGATATCATAGGAGTTATCCTTGCAGGAAATGACGGCAGAAGAGGGTTTATATATCACACCGCCGTATCACCCGATTGTCGGGGCAGGGGAATAGGCACCGCCCTTGTAAATGCCGCACTTGAAGCATTAAAAGATCTCGGTATAACCAAGACCGCCCTTGTGGTCTTTGACCGCAACGAGGTGGGCAATGCTTTCTGGGAGAAACAGGGCTTTACCGCAAGAAACGACCTTGTATACAGAAATAAGGCGCTTGTGGATATGGTGAGGATAGATACATAACTATCGGCTTCGGCAGTAATTTATGCCGAAGCCGATAGTTTATATATTCTTATATAGCCTAAACTCCGAGCCGTTTAAAAAGCGTTCCGAACCCGGTTCGCAAGGGAGAATGACCAAAAGATCGTTCTTTCTGGCAAAATCTGAGATAAGCCTCAGCCGTTCCTCCTGAATTTCAGCCTGTGAAGCGGATATCCAGGGAAAACCGAATATTCTTGCGCCTTTCTGAACCCCGAGATAAAATGAAACTATATATCTCCAGTTGCCGAGATTTGTAATCTCCCTGTCCGGTATATCGTTTTCTAAAAGAAATCCGAATATTTCGTCATTGCCCGAAGAAATAATATCCCTTACTTTTTTATGTGTAAGTCTTTGTATAAGATCAGGCTCAAAGCCGCAAATATAAAAGCTTTTTCGGCGCAGCACCTGGAGACTGATATTTTTTCCGTTAAGAAAAAATTCCCCTTCAGCGTCGGAGGACATCATTTTTTTATTGCACAGGCAGTTTGAGAGTCCCCACCCGTTACCGTTTAACGGACAGGTAAGGACATTCACACCCTCTCTCAGACCCTTTACGGAAAAATCACGGCAATAGCTTTTAAGCACTCCAATGTGAGGGTGACGGCAATGAGAATATGTGTAAAGTCCG
>JAGAJF010000024.1 GCA_017829005.1 Oscillospiraceae bacterium
ATAATTATTTTTGTCGCTTTCTTCATAACTTAGCCAAAGCCCCCCGGATAAAAATATTACGATTCTGATCACTGATGCTTACCATCAAAACCTATCATACAAAAACAATTTATGCTGTACTGTCAATCCCATTATACCCCCGATTGTAAAAATAGTCAAGATAACTATCAATTTACAAGAATTCAAAGCCAAAACAGACTTGAAAAAATTGTCGAAATATAATATAATATTTATATTGTTATATTTCGGGGAGGAATCAGCATGAATTTTTTGGAAGAGAGAATTGTTAATGACGGTATCGTAAAAGAGGGAAATGTCCTGAAGGTCGACAGCTTTCTGAATCATCAGATGGATATTGAGCTGTTTAACCGTATGGGTGAGGAATTTAAAAAGAGATTTACAGGAAAGCCGATAAACAAGATACTGACTATTGAGGCATCAGGAATCGGTATTGCATGTGTCGTTGCAATGCATTTCGGTGTTCCTGTTGTATTTGCAAAAAAGTCAAAGAGCATAAATATTGAAGGTGATATGTATATTGCAGAGGTAGAATCCTTTACTCATAAATGTAAGAATCAGGTCATAGTATCAAAGAAGTTCATCGGTAAAGACGATCATGTGCTTATAATAGATGATTTTCTTGCAAACGGCTGCGCACTGCAAGGACTTATTTCAATTGTAAATCAGGCAGGCGGTACGGTTGAAGGAATAGGCATTGCCATTGAAAAAGGCTTTCAGGTCGGAGGACATCTTATCAGGAATCTCGGCTATCACCTTGAATCGCTTGCAATAGTTGACGATATGAACGCTTCAACAGGAAACATAACCTTCAGAGAACAGTAATGAGGTAATACATATGGAAAAGGGCAATACAGGAACAGATGCGATCTACAGTCTTGATGAAAAAATTAACATTTTTAAGGCGATCCCCTTCGGCTTGCAGCATATTCTTGCCATGTTTGTTGCAAATATTACACCAATAATAATTGTAGCAGGAGTTTGCGGTCTTACTGCACAGGATACGGCAATGGTCATTCAGAGCGCAATGATAATCGCAGGTATCGGTACGTTCATTCAGCTGTTTCCCATATGGAGGATAGGCTCAAAGCTGCCGATCGTAATGGGCATCAGCTTTACATTTGTATCGCTTGCCTGCGTTATCGGTTCACAATATGGCTATGGGGCAATATTGGGAGCAGTCCTTATTGGCGGTATTGTGGAAGGAATACTCGGCTTGTTTGCAAAATACTGGATAAAGATAGTTGCTCCTATCGTTGCAGCTACCGTAGTAACTGCTATCGGTTTTTCTCTGCTTTCTGTGGGAGCGGCATCATTCGGCGGGGGAACAGGTGCGGAGGACTTCGGTTCGGCTCAGAACTGGATACTCGGAACGGTCACTCTTGCAGGCTGTCTGATATTCAACATTTTTGCAAAGGGCTACCTGAAACAGCTTTCTGTACTGTTCGGACTTGTTTTGGGATATATTCTTGCCTTGTTTATGGGTATGGTAGATTTTTCTGCGTTTAATGATGTGCAGATAATTGCACTTCCTCATCTGCTTCCGTTTAGGCTTGAATTCAATGCCAGTGCAATAATCGGATTTATTCTTATCTTCCTTGTATCAGCCACAGAGACCATAGGCGATACATCTGCTATCGCATCATCGGGACTTGGCAGAGATGTTACAGAAAGAGAAACATCAGGTTCCATTGCGTGTGATGGCTTTGTCAGCTCCATATCTTCACTTTTCGGATGTATGCCTATCACATCATTTAGCCAGAATGTCGGACTTGTAGCTATGACAAAGGTCGTCAACCGTTATGCCATTGCCACAGGTGCGGGCATTATGGTGCTTGCAGGTTTTTTTCCTGCCATCGGAGCTCTTCTTGCAACGCTTCCCAATGCTGTTCTGGGCGGCTGTACCATTATGATGTTCGGCACAATCGTCGTAAGCGGACTTCAGATGATAGGAAAATGCGGATTTACACAGAGGAATATTACCATTTCAGCCTTATCCCTCAGTGTTGGGCTTGGTTTTACACAGTGTCCCGAGATATTCGGTATATTTCCCGATATTGTGAAAACAGTTTTTGCAGAGAACTGCGTTGCTGTGGTTTTTGTTTCTGCAATACTTCTCAATCTTTTCCTGCCCAAAAATATGGAAACAGGACGTAATGATGACAAGCCTCAAGGCATATCTCAGTGATATTTGAATGCAGAAAATAACGGCTTTCTCCAGAAAAATGAGCTTGTGTCACATTTTTAAGCCGCCATGAGCAAACCCATAATTAGGCAGTTTTCCTTCGGTATGAAAAGATAAAATTCAAGGACACAGAAGCAGATATTTCTCGTGTTGTAAGTGTGCTTGGAACGGATTATCCTGAAAGTCTCGATGATGAGGTGACGATTTATTATTTCAGGTCTTCCTCTGGTAATGAGTATTATATCTGCGACTTCAATTATTATGATGACAATGGTGGATATATGAATTATTATACAAACTATTCGGAATGAATTGGAGTTAATGACAATGGAAAAAATCCGCAGGCATATTATCTTTCAAGGCTATGTACAGGGAGTAGGCTTCAGATACACAGCCTGTTATACTGCAAGAAATTATGGTATATCCGGCTGGGTAAGAAATCTTGATGATGGCTCCGTTGAAATGGAGGCTGAGGGAAGGGCAAGGGATATTGACGCCCTTGTCGATTCACTTGAAAATCTCAGATGGGGTTCTGTTGATAGGATAGAATCGAAAAATATCCCCGTTCACGGAGATTATGGATTTGAGATTATCGAATAAAGAATGCTGCCTGATGAATACATTATTATTGACTTTATTTTTTATTGATGATATAATGAAATAAACAATCTTCTGCCATTCAAGTACGTTATTTTATCAGAGAGGAACTGGGGGCAATAGTATATGAAATATGATCTTCCGGATAGAGTTTTCAAAGATATAACTGCATTTGCCCTGAAAAACTCTGTTGATAAGGTAATTCTTTTCGGTTCCCGTGCGAAAGGAACTAATACGGATAGAAGCGATGTAGATATTGCTGTTTATGGCGGAGATTTTGATTCATTCTATTGGGATATTAAAGAGAAGACCCATTCACTTTTATCCTTTGACGTTGTTGATGTTGACCATGGAATTTCCAATGATCTTAAAGAAGAAATAGAAAGGTACGGCATTGTGATCTATGAAAAAGCTTGATAATTTTTCAAATTGCCTTAACGTGCTTAAAAATGCGGATTTTAAGCTTGCTGATAATAATGAGATATACAGGACAGGCGTTATCGGTCAGTTTAATCTTACATTTGAACTTGCGTGGAAAGCTTTGCAGGAGGTACTAAAGCTCCACGGCGCAGAGGAAGCGTCAACAGGCTCGCCCAGAGAGATACTTCAGCTCGGTTACAAGCTTGGGTTTGTTGATGACTCTGCTGTATGGTTACTGATGTTAAAGAAACGAAACACCTCAGTTCACGTTTATAATGAAGATGAAGTTGATGAAATGATTCTTCTGATACGTGACAGCTTTATCCCTGCTTTTATTATTCTGGAGAAAACATTACAGGATAAGCTTAGTGAAGCTGAAAGTGACTGGACATAATTTCTTTTCCTGCTTGATAAAAATATGACCCTCTGCCGGTTGGCAGAGGGCTTTTGTGTCAATGGAAGATATTTCCGTAAGCCTTGGTATCAGTCCATGCTGACGCTGATCCCTCCGCTTCTTTCCGAGGGCTGTATCATTACGGTAACTCTGTTTCCGGGGTTCCACTCAAACTGATAGGATTCGCCCGAATGCTGACCTATCAGATTTTTCCATGACACATCAACTGTAACAGAAGGATCGCAATGTCCCCTGCCCACCCAGCAAATTACAGCATCGGGGTCAGCCGCTAAGGAAGCACCTGTTTCCACATTGCTGATAATGAGAGGATTTCCGTTAGAAAGTACAGCAACGCATGAATTTGCTCCTCTTGCTGTGAGTGTCGTTGTTGCAAGTCCTTTCTGTGAGAGAACACCTACACCTATGAATCTGACATTGTAATCGCAGTCGGGAGTAAATGCGAGAAGGTTTTCGGACTCCACCGATATGGTTTCGCCCGCTTCAAGCTTGTAAACTATAACGTGCTGACCGTAGTTGGCATAATATGTAACCGAATTGCCATTCAGATTTACCTTCATAAGAGGGATATTTTCACCTGTCACTCTTCTCACAAGGGAGCCGAGGATCGCAGCTCCAAGATCCTGCTGAGGACCGAGCAGTACCTTTTCAAATGTGTAATTCTTCTGACCCATGCACTCTCCGGCGATAAAAGCGCCTTTTTTGACAAACAGGGAATCCGTTCCCTTACAAGTTACACGGAGCGTAAGCTCATTAACGACTTCAAATGATAGCATTTCATTCCCTCCATTATATTACTTCTATTCCGTAAAAATTGCATAATCCTTCAAGATCTCGTGCAATACCGTTGCCAATGGCACTGAATTTCCATTGCCCCTTATTGTTATATATCTCACCTATCATCATTGATGTGACATTGCTGTAATATTCGGTCAGGCAGAAGCTCAGCAGTTCATTGCCCGAAATATCGGTCATCTTTAGGTAAACATCGCTTAGCATACCGAAATTCAAGGCTTTTTTCAGTGCTTCATCTATTGTCACAACAAAAACGATTTTCTGAACGTCACTGTTAAGCTTGCTAAGATCAATATCAAAGGATTTCTGATAAACAGGATCGCTCATATTGTACACGATACTTCTGTCGGGACTCTGAGGCTGACTGTAAAACACAAACCAGTCCTCGGAAATGACCTTTTCATTCACGCCAAGTAGAAAAGCCGAGGCATCAACATCACATCGACTGTCATTGACTTTCCAACCGATTCCCGCTTTGATGGGAGAAACATTTCCCTGGGGGAACAGCGGTACCTTCATGCCTTTTTTCAGCGGCTTGGAGAATGACGGCATAGGCTTGTTCACAGGTGGCGGTGCTGTCTGACGGGGTACATTCTGAGTGACATTTCCCGTCCTCTGCGGAACACTCTGACGGGGTACATTCTGAGTGATATTTCCCGTATTCTGTGCGGACGGGTCAGAGGTTATTCTGTTAAGGCTATTTACATTAGATGAATTTACAATGCAGCTGCTGTACACCTTGTTGATCTCCGACACATCCCGTGATGTGTACGGCTGATTTATTTTTTCGGGAATCTTTAACACAAAATCCTCCCTTTCACTTTTTTTCGTTATAATAATTATACATAGATTTTTCCTGTATGTCAATGAAAAACAGATTAGAAAATGCATTGTCAGGATTTTTTCGATGGATATGTATTTACTGCATGGATAATAAAGATAACTCAATTTTATTCTTGTTTTTACAGATTTTTATTGACTTAACAGCTTGATGATGGTATAATATTATCAAGAAAAGAGCAGACTATATTTGGAAGGACTGATGTAATGAAGCGAAAGATCACACAGCAGCTTATGGAATGGAAAAAATCGCAGACCAGAAAGCCGCTTATCCTCAACGGTGCAAGACAGGTAGGAAAAACCTTTATTCTCCGGGAATTCGGAAGGGAAAACTATAAAAACACTGTTTATATCAATCTTGAAAGCAACGGTACGGTCGCTTCAATTTTCAATGATGATATATCACCGTCAAAGCTGATAAAGTATCTTGAAGCAGAAACAGGAGAACGTATTCTGCCAAATGAAACACTTATTATCCTTGATGAAATACAGTCCTGTGAACGTGCTGTGACATCGCTGAAATACTTCTGTGAGGAAGCTCCCGAATATCATATTGCTGCTGCAGGAAGTCTGCTCGGTGTTGCAATAAACAGAAATCAGACTTCATTTCCTGTCGGAAAGGTTATGGTTCTCAGGCTTTTCCCTCTGGATTTTGAGGAGTTTCTTACAGCAACGGGAAATGATTTTCTTATTGAAGAGATAACCGAGTGCTATACCAAAATGTCACCTATGAATGAGGGACTTCACCGGAAAGCACTCGATCTCTACCACGATTACCTTATCGTCGGAGGAATGCCGGAAGCTGTCAAATCCTATATTGAAACCAATTCATATATTGATGCCGGACTTGTACAGAGCAGCATTATTGACAGTTACACAGCAGATATGGCAAAATACGCAAGCAATTCCGAAGCAGTAAAGATCCGTGCTTGTTATAACTCCATTCCCGCACAGCTTGCTAAGGATAACAAGAAGTTTCAGTATAAAGTTGTTCAGAAAGGCGGTTCTTCAACAATTTTCGGAGCATCGCTTGAATGGCTGAAACAGGCAGGTGTTACTCTGGAATGTCAACGTGTTGATCAGGGAACAATGCCTCTGCCCGTATATGCAGATCAGACCTCATTTAAGATATATATGTCGGACGTGGGACTGCTTGTAAATAAATCTCATATGTCTGTAAATACGATCATCACAGGTGAATCAAACATTTTTATGGGTGCTGTAACAGAAAACTACATTGCCCAGCAGCTTGCGGCAAAAAACTATCCGCTATACTACTGGACAGTAGCCAATTCACAGGCTGAACTAGATTTTGTTCTTCAAAAGGACGATAAGATCTATGCTATTGAGGTCAAAAAGGGTGACCACGTTCGTTCAAGAAGCCTGAGTGTGTTCAGGCAGAAATATTCTCCCGACTATGCAATAAGGTTTTCTCAAAAGAATTTCGGTAAGACCGAAGACGTAATTTCAATACCTCTTTATGCAGCGTTTATGCTTTGAAAAATTATTTCATGAGGAGTGGATCATATGCCGTTTCGGATAATAAGAAATGATATAACAAAGGTTGAAGTTGATGCGGTAGTGAATGCCGCAAATAATTCTCTCCTTGGCGGAGGAGGAGTTGACGGAGCGATTCACCGTGCTGCAGGGGCGGAGCTTCTCAAGGAGTGCCGTACCCTCGGCGGCTGTGAAACGGGTGATGCAAAGATCACAAAGGGATATAAAATGCCCTGCAAATACATAATTCACACAGTAGGTCCCATATGGCAGGGCGGTAAAAACGGTGAAAAAGAACAGCTCTATTCCTGTTACGAAAAGTCATTGCAGCTTGCGAAAGACTATAAATGTGAGTCGATAGCATTCCCGCTTATCTCATCGGGAGTGTACGGTTATCCGAAGGACAAGGCTCTTGAGGTAGCAGTATCGGCTATCACAGACTTTCTTGAAGAAAATGAAATGGATATTACCATGGTAGTATTCGATAAAAGTGCCGTATCTGTCAGTGAAAAGCTGATCGCTGATGTCAGGAAATATATTGATGACAATTACGCAGAAGAACATTCTGACTATGCAAGCCGCAGACCATTCGAAGCAGGACTTTTCAAAAGAAATGAATTGTCCAAAGGAAAAAAGCTTTCGAAGGCTATGGAACCTGAGTGCTGTGATGCTTTGCCCTTTGACTTTGATACACTGGACGAGTCCTTTTCACAGGCACTCCTTCGTATGATAGACGAAAAGGGAATGACCGATGTTCAGGTATATAAAAAGGCGAATATCGACCGCAGGCTTTTTTCAAAGATACGAAGCGACGTGAATTATAAGCCGAAGAAACAGACGGCTGTTGCTCTTGCCATTGCTCTTGAGCTTGATATTCCCGAAACGCAGAAGCTGCTTGAAAAAGCAGGATATACCCTTTCAAACAGCTTGAAATTCGATGTTATAATAAAATATTTCATTGAAAATAAAAAGTATAATATTATAGAAATAAACGAAACCCTGTTTGCTTTTGACCAGAGCCTGATAGGCATATAATTGTCGCTTGAAATGCGACCAATTATCCCTCTGTATGATGTATCATAAAGATACAATAAAACATACGGAGGGATTTCTTATGAAAAAGAATTTTACAGAGATCGTTTTTATCCTTGACGAGAGCGGTTCAATGGAAGCACTGAAAAGTGATACTGTGGGCGGCTTTAACAGCCTTATCGAAAAGCAGAAGAACGAGGAAGGTGAAGCTGTGGTATCGGCTGTACTTTTCAGCACCGAGAGCCGTGTTCTGCTTGACAGAGTGCCTGTTGATCGGGTTAAAAAGCTTGCAGGCAAGGACTATTGTCCGAGTGGAGGAACTGCACTTCTGGATGCGGTGGGAGATGCCGTGAAGCATATCGGTAATATCCACAAATATGCCCGTCCCGAAGATGTTCCCGAACACACTCTGTTTGTAATTACCACAGACGGCATGGAAAACTCAAGCAGACGTTATACTGCCGACAAGGTGAAGAAAATGATAAGCAGGCAGCAGGAAAAGTACGGCTGGGAATTTGTATTTCTCGGTGCAAACATTGATGCGGCAGAAACAGCGGAAAGCATGGGAATAGGACGTGCAACAGCGGTGGATTACTGCTGCGATCCCGAAGGCTGTGCTGTACAGTATGACGCAATGTGCATGGCAGTTTCCGGCGTTAGAAAGGGCAAAAAGCTGTCTGAATACGCTTTCTGGAGAAAAAAAGTCGATGCGGATCATAAGAGAAGAGGATAATTTTTTTCATAACAGAGCCTGAGGTTTCTCCCGACCTCAGCTCTGTTTTTGCTTCGGGGAAATTTGAGAAAAAATGAAAAGGGTACAGCAGGCTTATGCCTGTTATACCCTATAAACTATTTAAGAATATCTCTTACCCTCTCTTTGACCATAGCTTCGATGATCTTGACACGTTTGAAGGGAAGGTTATGTCTCGGCTGATATTTCCACAGATCCATATCAAGCACTTTTTCAAGCATTTCTGTTCTGCGTTCATCAAGCACTTCCTTAGCAGTCTGAACGAAATCATTGTAAAATGCCGGAAATCTGCTTGAAGCAAATTCTCTTATCAATGTCATATCCTTTATATCGTTAAAAGAGTCAAGGCTTGCGGTATTGAACAGAGAGTTTCCGTTATCGAAAACAGGTGCAGGACGGATGATCTTGTTGGTCGCTGAATCAACGAGCAATCCGAAATTGCCGAGATGTCGGTCTGTGTTATAGATCACTGCATCAAACAGGATCATATCATAGAACTCTTCAAGAAAATCACTTCCGAGGGAGGCATAATAATCACGAATGTTTTCGTAAAATGATTTTTCTATAACATTTCCTATGGGAACGAATGATACTTCTTTGCTTGTGAACATTTCACAGGTGGAGCAGATATTCTTTTTCCAGCTGACAATATTATAGTCAATAGCATTGATACCCATTATTTGTGCGATTTTGGAGGCATAGTATTCGGAATAAGGCTCAAAGCCTGTGTTGCTTGCACCTTCGGTTCCGCCTTTGAAAAGTCTTGTGATATTGTTTTTATCACGCCGCCAGCATTTCCTTAAAGCGCCGTTTGTGGTAAATTCAGGGCTGGTTATCCTGTCACTGTGCTGCAAGCTTCCGACCCCTGAAAAGGCTGTATGTGCAAGTGTTGTATTAAAAGGATTATCATAGAGATTAAGGCTTGAAAAAGTGTCATCGGAATCTTCTTCAGTCACCCAGTAGCAATCAGTCAGAGACAGCGCCTTGCTTACGGAAATAATATCCATAGGACGATTTGGAGAAAGACCGCACTTTGCAAGAAAGCTGTCAACATATGCTCTGTTGTGAGGGATAGTCCTTCGCTTTATCCATTTATAAAGTCCATCATTAGTCGGAGTAAATCCGTAAGGGAGAAGCTCACTATGTTCATCATATACTTCTATGATCTCAATATTCGGATCGGCAGCATGTAAGCAAGCAGAAAACAATACTAATGGAGTATCAAAATGCTTGAGATAATATGTACGAACATATGACATACGAACACCTTCTTCCTTTATTATATTATACTAAGTATGGACAGGATTGTCAAGAATTATGCTTGTAGTGTTAGCCGGTGAACTGACAGCTCAGCTTGAAT
Source organism: Oscillospiraceae bacterium (assembly GCA_017829005.1). Classification (GTDB taxonomy): domain Bacteria; phylum Bacillota; class Clostridia; order Oscillospirales; family Ruminococcaceae; genus Huintestinicola. The sequence continues at coordinate 9,908 of JAGAJF010000024.1, forward strand.
AATTTATCCCCGAGTATTGAAATGGGCGGGAATATGTGGTATAATAAATTATAATAGCTTGAAATAATATCGGGAGGTGTGAAAATGGGAATATACCTTAATCCCGGCAACGATCTTTTCAGACAGGCAGTAAACTCAAAAATATATGTGGATAAATCAATGCTGATAGAAGCCACAAACAGCTTGTTGGATACATCCGATAAACACATCTGCATTAGCCGTCCACGCCGCTTCGGTAAATCAATGGCTGCAAATATGCTCTTAGCATATTACAGCAGAGATTGTGATTCAAGAGATCTTTTCAGCAAACTAAAAATTTCAAAGTCTGACAGCTTTGAAAAACACCTTAACAAGTATAACGTTTTTCGTTTTGATATAAGAGGTTTCGCTTCAAAATCCGATAATATCAAATTGATGATAGACAGGCTTGAGAAAGCAATTATTCGTGACCTTAAACGTGAATATGCAGATCTTGACTTGCCCGATGATTATACCTCTGATGAAATGCTGCTTGAGATTTATAAAACAACAGGCATACCCTTTGTTTTTATAATCGACGAATGGGACTGCATTTTCAGAGTTTATAAGAATGAGTCCGAAGGACAGCAGCTGTATCTTAATTATCTCCGGACTTTGCTCAAAGAGCAGCCATATGTGGCACTTGACTATGCAACGGGTATTCTTCCTGTCAAGAAATACGGTGAACATTCTGCGCTAAATATGTATCGTGAATACTCAATGGCTAATCAGAAACGATTTGCAGAGTTCACAGGCTTTACAGCTGACGAGGTTGTATCACTTTGCAAAAATCAAGATATGTCAATAACCGATATGA
>JAGAJF010000025.1 GCA_017829005.1 Oscillospiraceae bacterium
CTTGCATATATGAGAGGACGTACTCTCGACGACGCATTCATTATTCTTGACGAGGCTCAGAACACTACCAGAGAGCAGATAAAAATGTTCCTTACACGACTTGGTTTTAACAGCAAAATGGTCATCACAGGCGATGTCACTCAGATAGATCTCCCCGACGCAAGAAAATCGGGACTTGTGGACGCAATGAACGTGCTTAAAAATATTGACGATATCGCCATAACCCGTTTCTCGGAAAAGGACGTGGTTCGTCACAAGCTTGTGCAGGACATTATCAAGGCTTATGAAAAGGCATATGAGGATAGGAAAAAGTAATTCGGAAACAGTATGAATTTGGAAAGATTTGGAAAGGGAGTATGTAAAATGCCAAAGCTCAAGGTATATATCAAAAATAATCAGAAAAACGTCAAAATTCCTGTGGGACTGAGACTTCTTGTAAGAAAATGCTGTGCGGCAGTGCTTGCATATGAGCATTTCGGGAATGATGCGGAGGTAAGCGTTTCTTTTGTGGATAACGCCGAGATACGCCAGCTCAACAGACAGTTTCGTGATAAGGACAAGTCCACCGATGTGCTTAGCTTCCCTTTAGGCGAGGACGGAGTTTACGACATAAATCAGGAAACGGGAGCGCTGCTTCTGGGTGATGTGGTCATTTCTATGGAGACCGCCGTAAAGCAGGCAAAGACCTACGGTCATTCTCTTGAAAGGGAAGTGGGCTTCCTTACCGTTCATTCTATGCTCCACCTTTTAGGCTACGACCACGAGACCTCCGCTCTTGACGCTGCAAATATGCGTGAGAAGGAAGAGGCGATCCTCGGAGAGCTTGGCATTTCACGTGACGAGAGCTTCACACCCGATGAAGTCTGAGCTTAAAGCATTTTTTAGAGCGTTTACATACGCTTTTTCGGGTATCGTTCACGGGATAATGACCCAGCGTAATATCCGTTTTCACCTGTGCGCCGCTGTGACCGTTCTTGCATTTATGGGATTTTACGACCTGACAACCTCCGAGAAATGCGTGATATTCCTGTGCATAGGCGGCGTTATCTCCGCAGAGCTTATAAATACGGCGGTGGAGAATGCTGTGGATATGTACAGTACGGAAAAAAGCCCCGGTGCAAAGGCTGCAAAGGACTGCGCCGCAGGTGCTGTGCTTGTGATGTCTGTATGCGCCGCAGTATGCGGATTTGTGATATTCTGGGACAGGGCGGTATTTGCCGAAATTGCAGAATTTTTTGCCTGCCGTCCTATCGCTGTTGTAGGAGCGGCTGTGTGGGCAGTTACCGCATTTTTGTTTGTATTCGGGATAAAGAAGAAAAAGTAAAGAAATTAACGGAGATATATTTTTATGGAGACTAAATCGGTATTTGTTACAATTGCAGGACGTGCCAATGCGGGAAAATCCTCCCTGCTGAATAAGCTTATCGGCGAGAAAATAGCTATGGTGACGGAAAAGCCTCAGACCACTCGTACAAAGATAACGGGCGTTCTCACCGAGGGGGAGATACAGTATGTTTTCATTGATACCCCCGGTATTCAGAAAGCAAAAAACAAGCTGGGCGAGCATATGAACAGGGCGGTGCAGGAGTCGGTTACGGGCATTGACGCAATTATATACGTTGCGGACGTGACAAAGAAGATAAACGACATTGACCGCAATGCAATAGAAGGCTTCAAGGGCGGCAGGACACCCGTTATCCTGCTTATCAACAAGATAGACCTGCTTGACGACAAGGGTGCGGCGGCTGAGCGAATTGCCGAGTTTTCGGAACTTATGGATTTCCATACTGTCATTCCCGTCAGCGTTTCCGAGAATGACGGGCTTGATATCTTAAAGGATGAGGTCAGAAAGCTTGCTGTGCCTGCTCCCCACTATTTCCCCGAGGACTCGGTGACAGACCAGCCCGAAAAGGTCATTATGTCCGAAATAATAAGGGAAAAGGTAATGATACTTATGCACGATGAGATACCTCACGGCATTGCTGTTACCATCGAGCAGCTTGACGAGAGCGTTACCCGAAGCGGTGAGGATATCCTTAATATTTCCGCTGTCATTTTCTGCGAGAGAGACTCACACAAGGGAATGGTCATCGGCAAGGGCGGAGCTATGCTCAAGAAAATTGGCGCTATGGCACGTGAGGAGCTTGAGGAATTTTTCCGCATACGTGTAAATCTACAGCTCTGGGTAAAGGTCAAGGAGGACTGGCGCAACAGAGAGGGTCTTATCCGCAATTTCGGATTATCAAATAATACCAAGTAATATAAAAATACGGTCGGGAAATAATTATAACATAACACCTTAAACGGAGGCTTATGTTATGACCGAACAGTTTTCCGATACAAAATGGAACACCTTTGAAAACAGCGGACGTGTGGCTGATTATCTCAGCTACAAGGGAATCGGGGGTAGAATTCTGCCCATATTGAGGGAAGTGAGTGACAATGCTCATAACGACGGAGGGAGCGGTGATATCCGTCAGGGAAGTGGGGGACAATGACCGCTTTATAACAATTCTTTCCCCCGAAATGGGGCTTGTGGACATTTCCGTCAAGGGGGCAAAAAAGCTTAACTCAAAGAGCAATTCCTCCACCCAGCTTTTCGCCTGCGCAAAATACTGCTTCAATGAACGGTCGGGGAGATATTACCTTAACAGCTGCGAGCCTGTGAAGACCTTTTACGGGCTTCGTCTTGATATGCAGAGGCTGAGTCTTGCCTCATATATGGCTGAGATAATAAGCTATACCGTTACCTCGGGACAGTCGGCAAACGACGTGTACAGGCTGTTTATGAACAGTCTGTACCTGCTTTCGGAAAAGGGTGCGGACTGCGCCTTTGTGAAATTCGTTTTTGAGATGAGGATAGCGGCAGACCTTGGAATGATGCCAAATCTACTTGGCTGCGACGAATGCTACCGTTCGGACTGTACCCTGTGCTTTCTGATAAAACGGGGGATATTTCTCTGCTATGACCATATGGAGACAAGGGTGGTCTACCACGATAAATACAATGTTGACGTTACTGCGGGAATGTTCGAGGCGATACGGTTCGTATGCCTTTCGGATATGAGCAGGATATTTAACTTTCGGGTGTCGGGTGATGCGCTTCTGAAGCTTGGCTACATCAGCGAGCTGTATGCGCAGGTGCATTTCGACAGGCATTTCAAGACGCTGGATTTTTATAACAGCATTGCTATGCCCGAAAATAATGAAGATACACAATCGACTAATGAGGAAAATGACTTATGAATAAACATTTTGAAACCTTAGAATTACATAAAATTCTCGATATGCTCTCGGAGCAGGCGGGAAACGATGAAACACGCCGAATGATAGCCGCTCTCGAGCCCGAGATGGATACCGACAAGGTGAAGGAGAGCCTTAAAAAGACTGAGGACGCATTTGACCTTTCGGTTAAATTCGGAACGCCGCCATTTTACAATTTCAAGGACGTGAGAGGTTCTCTGCAAAGAGCGCAGTCGGGGGCAAGCCTGTCCCTTCGTGAGCTTCTTGACATCTGCTCAATGCTAAAGCAGATAAGAGGACTTACGGATTATCACGCTTCCTGCGGAGATGTGGAAACTGTTCTTGACCCTTTGTTTGCGGAGCTTTCGCCTAATAAATGGCTTGAGGACAAGATACAGAATGCCATTCTCACCGAGGACGAGATCGCCGATACTGCCAGCGCAGAGCTTGCAAATATCAGGCGGAAAATTGCTCAGGCGGGGGTGCGTATCAGGGAGAGCCTTGATAAGATGGTTCGCTCCGCCGAAATTCAGAAATCACTTATGGACAATATCGTCACCGTTCGTGACGGCAGATATGTTCTCCCCGTAAAGGCAGAGTACAAGGGAAATGTGCGGGGTATCGTACACGCTTCATCGGCTACGGGCTCCACACTTTTTATTGAGCCTGAGGCGGTGGTCGAGGCAAACAACGATATAAGAGTGCTCCAGGGCAGAGAGCAGGAAGAGATAGAGCGCATAATTGCCGAGCTTTCCTCCGACTGCGCTTCCTGTGCGGAGACTATGAAACGGGATTACCTCACCTGCGCCGAGCTTAATCTTTACTTTGCAAAGGCAAATCTTGGCGCAAAGATGAGGGGAACAGTTCCCGAGATATCCGACGACGGCGTGCTTGAGCTTAGAAAAGCCCGTCACCCCCTTATTGAAGCGGACAAGGTAGTTCCCGTGGATATTTCCATAGGCAGGAATTACGGCACACTTATCGTTACGGGTCCAAATACGGGCGGTAAGACCGTTCTGCTGAAAACGGCGGGACTTCTCACCGCTATGGCAATGTGCGGTATGATGGTGCCTGCTTCTGACGGCACAAAAATTTCCGTGTTCCGCCACATTCTTGTGGATATCGGAGATATGCAGAGCATTGAGCAGAGCCTTTCCACATTCTCCTCCCATATGAGCAATGTGGTGAAGATACTGAAAACTGCTGACGAAAGCTCTCTCATTCTCATAGATGAGCTTGGCTCGGGTACGGACCCTGTTGAGGGTGCGGCGCTGGCAGTCTCCATAATCGAGGCGCTTATGGCAAAGGGCAGCAGGATATTTGTAACTACTCATTATCAGGAATTAAAGCTTTTTGCAATTGAACGTGAGAACGTTGAGAACGCCTCCTGCGAATTTGATGTTAAGACATTACAGCCCACATATCGGCTTATAATCGGTTCTCCCGGAAAATCAAACGCATTTTCCATTTCCTCAAAGCTGGGACTTCCCTCGGATATCATATCAAATGCGAAAGCACTTGTTTCCGATGACAACCGCCGCTTTGAAGAGGTGGTGGCACAGCTTGAAGCCTCCAGAAGAGCCCTTGACAGGCAGAACACCGAGCTTGCAAGACTCAGAAAAGAAGCGGAGGAAAAGGAAGCCGCTCTTGAAAAGGCAAAAGAGGAATTTGAAGCCCGCAAGGACGATGAATTTGAAAAGGCACGCACACAGGCAATGCGTATCGTTGAAAACTGCCGTATGCAGTCGGAGAAGCTTCTTGACGAGCTTTCCGATATCAGGAAGGAGCGGAACAGGGAAGCCTTTGACAAGCGTTCCTCTGCCGCAAAATCACTTAGCCGTTCCTCCCTTGACAAGATGTACGACGAGGCAAATCCCGTCCGCAAGCGGGAGCTTAAAGAGTACAAGCCGCCCCGTCCCTACAAGCGCGGCGACAACGTTATCCTTGCGGATATCGGCAAAAAGGGTATTCTTGCAAGTGACCCCGACAGCAGCGGAAATGTTTTCGTTCAGGTTGGCATTATGAAAACCAAGACCAACATAAGTCACCTGCGGCTTGCCGAGGAGGACAAGGTTACGGTCAGCAATAAAAAAGCCGCTCCTGCCCGTGGTGTTTCCAAGGTGGGCGTAAGCGGCAAGCTTGAGAGAAAAAGCTCACTTGAGCTTGATATACGAGGCTGTGCGGTGGATGAGGGTATCCACGAGGTGGACAGATTTATCGACAATGCTGTTATGGTAAACGCAGGCATTGTCACCATCATTCACGGCAAAGGAACGGGACTTCTCAGGCAGGGAATACAGCGTCATCTCAGGTCTCACCCTTCTGTAAAGAGCTTCAGAAGCGGAGTTTTCGGCGAGGGCGAGGACGGAGTTACTGTTGTTGAGCTGAAATGACCTGTTCAAACGGCTTAATAGTTTACGGAAGTATCTGAGAAGCGCCGATATGTTTAGATATCCTGACATATCGGCGCAGGTCTTTCATACGCTGAGCGAAAGGTCTCGGAATAGCGTTTGTCAAGGGGTCTTAAGGTAGATTTTTTAGTTGCATCATACATAGTGTATTATGAATTGATATAAGACTATCAACAAAAGATATGTAAACTGATTTTATTTAATTCTTAACTAAGGCGTTATTAATCATGCAGTGGATAACTTGTTTGACACAAATTAACCAACTTTATATATTTTATGATATTAAAAGAGGAATAATGTTATGAATAAAGGTAATAAAAGTTTTACTTATATACTACTGATTCTAATCAGTATATTGCTTATAGGAACAGGATGCAATTCAATAAATGAATCTAATAACAATGAATATACACAAAAAATATCAGAATATCTTTATAA
>JAGAJF010000026.1 GCA_017829005.1 Oscillospiraceae bacterium
AGAAAAACTGCTCCTTGTACTCGGTTACGTCCTGTGGTACATCGGCTTTAATCATCGGTATCACCAAATTCCATCTGTTCAGACTCATCTGTATCATCAGAAACCGTCGGTACAGTTTCGGTTCTGATACCTACCATCTCAGCCTGTGTATTGCTGTGATAATGCTCGATAAGCCTTGCGATCTTGCCATTGCAGGAATTGTTCTCCTGAAGCATATCCTTCACCTTTGCAATACCGTCAAGTACGCCCATATCGTACTGTGAAAGGGACATAAGTGCTTTCATTGAAACCATAATTATTAACCTCCTAAAAATTTGATGTTAAATTTGCCATAAAATTTATCTGCGAATATTGACTTTTTGATGTTTATGCGGTATAATATATGTAATGAAAGGAGTGCTGACTATGCCAAATATTGTACCTATCTCAGATCTCAGAAACTATTCCTCTGTGCTTGACAACGTTGCTGTCGGTTCGCCTGTATATCTCACAAAAAATGGCAGAGGCTGCTATGCGATAATCGACATACTGGAACAAGAAGAATATGAGAAAACCAAGGCTGCGCTGCACCTGATGTGTGAGCTTGAAAAAGGCAAACGTTCCGGTGAAGAACAGGGCTGGATCGATTCTTCAGATGTTCGTAAGCATTTCAGGGAGAAAAACGCATGAAAGTATCTGTAAAATTCTCTCCCGAAGCGCTAAGGGACCTTGACGAGATCTACGACTATATTGCAAATGTTCTCAAAAGTCCCGATGCCGCAGACAATACTGTAAATAAGATTCTGGACAAAACCGACTTGCTTTCCGATAATCCCGAGATCGGCACTCAGCTGTTTTTTGAAAATGATCTTTTCAGCGGTTACAGATACATGGTTTCGGACAATTATCTTGCATTTTACCGCATATCAGCCGATTCGGTATTCGTTGACAGAGTAATTTATGGCAAACGTGATTATATGAAAATACTTTTTATGTGATTATTGCACCGGTGTTTTCCGGTGCTTTTTTTATCCTCCTAAAGCTCTCTTTGTAATTTCACTTGCCTTTGCAACCGTAACAGCCAGCATTATCACGCATAAAACAGGTGTCGCATACTGCATGATGTGCATAAGCAAGCCTTCGTTTGTTAGTCCGCTTGAAAAATCAAGGGTAAGATTATTGGAAATTGCGTTAAATGCTTCAAAGCATATAGCAAGAACTCCCCACTGCATTGAAACGGCAGCAAAATTCTTTATGAAAGAAATTCCCGTTGACCTTGCCTGTGAATTAACCAGCGTTGACAGTGCAACAGGTGAAATTGCGGTCAAAATCGCCGTTTCAAAAACAACTCCCAGCATTGTTACAACTATCAGGGAATACATGACAAACATAAGAATTATCAGTATCAGCAAAATAAAGCTCATACAGATATAATTTATGTCAAGTGTTCCCGGATCTATCGTACCCGCCGTTGCCGCCGTTGCAAATGATGAGCTTATATTTGAAAACGCCGATGAAAAATCCACCGACTGTTTCAGAAGTCCCGAAACTGCACCCACAATATTATCCACATTCTGAACAATAAGTGCGCTGACAACCAACTTCATCGCTATCCGTATCGCACCTTCGATTCCTCCGTGAAAGTCTATATTCGCACAATATGTGAAGGCTTCCATGCAGAAAAACAAGGTGAGAAGTGCCGTTCCCGCTGCTTCAAAAACATTTATTGCAGTTCCGCAGCTTGATATAACATCAAAGCCCGCTATGGTGTTGAGTACCGCCGCAAATCCGTCGGATTCCGTCTGCAAAAGCTCCTGTGCTTCGGTAAAGGCGGTTTCCCAGAAGCTCGGCTCCGCCATATTCATTCCTCCTCTCATTCCCATAACAGAAGCCGACACTCTGCCGACCTCTGCCACGGGAGATCATCTCTCGTTGTCTGAATCAGGAACCGCCGAGAGAAATTGTGGAAGGAACGATTGCTCCGACAGCCGCTATAATTGCGCCGCCGATAAGTGTCTGGAAACCTCTCGTCTTACCGTCGGCATTATCGTCCTTGAAGCCGACACCCGTCTGAATACCGCCGACAACCGCCACGAGAGAGCCAAGTCCGATAACACCGGGACCAAGGATACCCATGATAGCATCGATCATTCCCTGTGCGTCCGCACCTTCGGCAGATGCGTTGATAGTGCAGGCACTCATTGCCATAGGCACGATAAGAGCATATCTGCCTGCCTTTGTGTTCATAGCCTTGCCAACCGCATTTGTTGCAGCAAGCATTGCCTTGGCACCGATCTCCGTCATGGTATCCTGTGCCTTGTCCATTACTGTTCTGATCTTGTTCATTAAGAACACCTCCATAAAAATTGATTTGATATATGTAAACAAGCTACTCTCGGCTGACATTCAGCACGTTTTTATTACTTTTCCTTGCGAGAGGTCTGCCGATTTCCTTTGATTACAATAAAAAAAGGGACTTCAAGCTGTACGTTTCCGTACTGCTCAAAGTCCCTTGACTGTTACACATCCCCTTGAATGTGCCTATTCGGTTTTCAAGATATGCGGCTTCTGATACACGATCGTGATCTTGTCCTTAACCATTTTAAGAACAACATCATTGCCCTTTTTCAGAAGCTCCGATAT
>JAGAJF010000027.1 GCA_017829005.1 Oscillospiraceae bacterium
CAGGAATCAGCTTCCAACGACCGGACTGACCGTCGTGCAGGCTCCAGAGATGTACTTTGGCTCCTGAGTATACAATATTGTCATGCAAATCAATAATACGCTGAGTATCGAGTCTGTTCTGGATTATGTAGGAATCTCCTGCAGCAGCAAAGCGGAACTGGCTTGCATAGTCATTATCATATCCGGGGTAGAGCCAGAAACGAGCGTCATCAAAGCTTTCTCCGTTGACCACATTTAAGCATTTACCTGATGCCTTATGGATAATGTTGTACCAGTCTCCGTCAACTCTTTTCAGTGTATAGATCTGTGCGTCGGAACCATTCTTTTCATATAAATGAAATCCTGTATATGTTTCAGTTCCGCCACCGCAAAGGTCAAGAACATAGTTTGTATCAACTTCCGCAGCAATGTAGAAATCTGTGTTTTCTTCAGGGTAGGTTACATAGTAAGTTTCAGCAGAAACTTTCGTTGAAAGATCAGGAAAGATTTCATTGGATGTTGGAATAATGCCCATTGTAAGGGCACAGACCAAAGTTGATGTTATAACCTTAAGAAATGATTTCATTTTCATATCTGATAACCTCCGATAAAGATATTAGTCCTGATTATGGTAACGAGAACAGTGTTTGTCCACCTCCTTCCAGCTTAACCGCCGAAGGCAGTTAAGCTTCAGGAACAAAGGAAACGCAGTGATGAGACAGAGTCAGATCATAGCCTTTCCGATGGTGGCAACGAGGTTCATGCCGCTGAAGAACAGGAGCCAGGCACCCAGTGTAGCCATAAAGGAACGCCTCCTTTCAAGATAAAGTTAGATGAGATCAGTCATCATCGAAGAGTGAAGCAAGGAACATACCTCCCTCAAACGGATGCTCATTGCAGAAATCGTCGATGTCATCGCTGAAAAGAGAAAGTAAAAACCAGAACATAAAATATACCTCCTTTAAATTAAGTGGATTATGTACGAACATAAACAGGCCGTTCTCTTGAATGATACATGATATCATCCTCCTTGTTTATATATTGGGGAGTATTTATCGGAAATTAACTTGCAATTGAACAATCTCTATATTTTTCAATAATTTTGAAAAATATGATGATTGACAGTATTCTCTTCTTTTTATATTTCTTCCATATTTAATTATCCGTAATAATGAATAATAAAGTCTTTTAATAAATTTATCTTGACAACAAGATTATAATAAGGTATAATATATTCATGAATAGATAGGCATATTTTAGAGGAGCTTTTTCTTCTTTGGATTTTTAAAATATAAATACTTTTTGTTTTAAGTGCTACTATTACTTACACTTACACCGTTAGGTGATTGAAACGCAGAATGCATTGTTCGTCCCTTCACTATTTTACCCTCATACACCACAAGGTGATTGAAAACAACGGCTCCCTATTCACTTTTGAATAGGGAGCCGTTGTTTATATGCTAATGTGAATTTTGCATAATTTCTCTTGACTATTTGTATGAAATATGTTATAATTTAACAGCAATGGCGATAATTCAAGAAATAACGACATTAATCATCTATAAGTTTATCTGTATTTGTTTGTGGAAGCATTTTATGAAAAGGAGAAGAAAAATGAACGGTTTAGTTGATATCTTCCGTGAAAAGAATCCGGATGAAATAAGGCATATGCTGTATTCGGATGAATACTCCGCAAAAGAATACTGCAGCCGAAATGGTATTTCATATAAGCTGTGTGACTGCGCAGCTTTATTTGTAATGTCTGCTTTTTTGTCACAAAAGACTGACTGTGATAAAAACGTAATTCGCAAAAAGGCATATATGGCATTTTTTGAGAAAAATACAGACGCTTTTCCCGAAGCACAAAAATGCATTGAACTTCTTACGGGAAATACTGCCGAAGATCCCCGGATAAATATTAAGATACTCAAGGGCGGTTCTTATAAGATAAAGAATTATTATCTTGAGAATTATAAGCTTGCCGATATCAGAGGAGCCAGCGTTCTTCTCACTCACGTTGAGGAAGATATTATCCCCAAAATGATATCGGACAGGTTTATTCCGGAATGTATCGTCTACAGCGGCGGAGGAAATATCTTTGCGGTAGTTCCCGATGACTGCAATGACAGCTTTGCCCTTGAGCTTGAAGGTGCCGCAAAAAAACTGCTTATCAGTGCAGATATTGCGTATTACATCAGCAAGTCTATGATGCTTTCCGATATTTTAGGTGAAAACTATAAGGCTAAAATGGTAGATGTGGAAAACAGGCTGAACGAAAGGAAAAAGCTTATTATCAACAGCTCCTGTAATGCACATTCCGAGTATTTCAAGAAAAAGATCGGCATTGTTTCGGATAAGCCTGAGGACTGCTTTGAGGCTGAGGTGAACGGAACGATTGTCAGCGAAAGTGTTGTCTGCGAAGCCTGCGGTAAAAGAAACGCTGTGTATAAGGTGGGAGGGGATGATTTGTGCACTTCCTGTCTCCATAAGCGTGCGGTGGGAAATGCCGCAAAGCGAAGCCGCTACATAAACAGGTTCAATTTATATAATACAGTCCCCGCAGAGCCTGTAAAGAGTCTGGGAGATATTTCCCGTGAATATATTGCCGTTATTTACGGCGATGGAAACAATATGGGCGGAATTATCCAGCAGTTTACCAAGATAACTCAGATGATGGAGTTTTCAAGAGACGTAAAAAGCATTGTTGACAAGGCTGTTTTTGAATCAATGAACGAGCATCAGATGACAAGATTTGAAGTAGTAGGTCTTGGCGGAGATGATGTGTTTATAATCGTTGAGGGCGATAAGGCTATCAGATTTACTGTTTCAATGATAAAGAAATATAACAGCAAATTTGAAAAATACCGTGCATCGGGTCAGGTCTCAACAATGTCCGCAGGAATTGCCATTGCAAAGACCGATATGCCCATAAGAGTCGTTATTGACAAGGCCGAGGAGAAACTGAGCGAAGCCAAGAGTATTGCAAAGCTGAAAAAGGATAACTGCGGAAGTATTTCCTTCGATATAATGGACACCTTTGATGGTGACGGTTCCGAACTGCTTGATACTTCCTACGGCGCTGCAGTTTCGATGCTTCCGTATTATACCAATACAGCCGAGGATATCATCAGAATGACTGAGATCTTTGCAAAGAATAAAAACAAGACAAGGCTAAGAAATGTTCTTGATGCATTTTTAAATGCGGAGTCTGCCGAAGAGGCGGAGCTTTTCCTGAAATACTTTAATGCGAAAAATACAGGCGCTCCCGTAGAGCTTCTGCCTGTTGAGGGCTATACGGCGAAGGACGGATTTTATGTTGCTCCCGACGGAAGGAGATACATTATCTGGAAGGATCTTATCACATTGATGGAATTTATAAAGTGACGGGGAGGAGAGATGTGAGCTTATGAAAAAAGAATATACCGTAACAGTCAGAATGCTTTCATCAATGCATATCAATGCGGGTTCGGCACCTGACAGCAAGAGGATAGTTGTTAAGGAAAACGGTGCTCCATACATTCCCGCAACACTTTTCAAGGGACTTGTAAGGGAAAAAATGAGTGTCCTTCTTTCAACCTTTGACCCCGATAATACGGCAATGGCGGAAAGATTTTTTGGCAGCGAGGGATATAACAGATCACACGTTATATTCGACGATCTTCTGACAGAGCAGGAGTATGTTTATGAGACACGCTGCAATGTTTCCATAAGCAGATATTCAAGAAAAAATAACGATCAGGCGCTTGTTTTTTCTGAAAATGTTTCCTGCTTTGACAAAAGCGGTGATGCACTTATTTTCAGCGGGGATATTACCCTGTATCTCAATGAGGGAATGAAAAAATACGAGCCTTATTTTATAGAAGCCGTTAAAATGATAGATTCTGTAGGCAGCGGCAAAAGCAGAGGACTTGGTCTTGCGGAGGTGAGCATAAGTGAAAAAGCTTGTTAAATTTCTTCTTGAAAGCAATGTTATCTCTGCAGGAATAAAGACAAATAACAACTTCCTTAAAACCGAGGATATAATTAACGGAGCTGTTGTAAGAGCTGCCTTTGCCAATGACATTCTTCCCGAATGTGAATATGCGGAGGAAAAGATCAACGGAAAACAATATTGGCTTTCGGAAAGAGAGCCGGAAACGCACCCATATTGTGCAGAATGCAGACACAAGGATATTTGCAAAAAATTTTCGGATATGTCTTTCTCATTCCTTGTGCCCGAAAACAGTATACCGGCACCCTTTACTGCAAAGATGTGCAAAAGCTGCGGCACCGCTCATCCTGTTATGGATACGATAATGGATAACGGTGCGCTTAAGTGCAGCGTCTGTGGCGGACGAATGGAAAATCTGAAAGGTATTATTGATAAGGATACCTATGAATCAGTAAGGGTCAGACACAGTATTACTACTCATACTTCAATAAATTCAAATTCCCGAACAGCCGCTGACGGATCGCTTTTTTCAATTGAAGCTATTCGCAAGGGACAGATATATCAGTGCGAGATAGATGACTGCGATACGGGAATGATATACGAAGGAAAAACAATATATACCGGAAAGTATTCTTCCGCCGGCTTCGGCAAGCTTCGCATTATTTCTGTGAATGATATAAAAAAGCATGATGTGCCGGAAGCTGTAAGAAAATTTAATGACAAATTTTCAGAAAATGACGAAAAGGAATATGCTTCAATACTGTTTCTCAGCAGTGCAAAGCTTGATATTGATTCCTGCGGCAGTAAACCTCTTACCACAGAAGAGTATAAAAAAATATGGCAGAAAAGGCTTTTCGGAGAAAATGCTCCCATTAAAGCAGAGCAAGTATATGCACAGAATATACCATATCACGGATTTGATACCTCCGAGTATTATAATAAGAATTACTCACGCACAGATATTCTTACAGAAGCGGGTTCCTCTGTAAAGGTATCCTTTGAAAAGGGCAGCGCAGAAGCTGTAAGTTTTCTTGAAAATCTGGAGGAAAAAGGCATAGGCAGGGATACAAATGTTGGATATGGAAAGATATTGGTATGTGCCGATATCCATATGATCGGAATAGGAGGATAAGTATGACTAAGCAGGAGATCATAGGTGTCATAAATGAAGCAGTTCCGAAAATAAAGACTGATATTTTTAAAGAAGAAGGCGATAAAAAGAATATCGGATGCAATCAGTTCAGAGAGCTTGCAAATATCTGCAGACATTCAGACTGCTATGAAGAAATAGAAATGCTTATAAGATATAACGAAGCAAAGTGTATCGAGAATAAGAAAGGCGTAATAGTCAGATCGTCATGGGCAGCATATATGAAGGATGGAAAAACATCTCTTGCTTCACTGCTCCGGTGCTGTATGAATACAATCCGTGACAGATCGGAGAATGAAGAGAGCTGCATGCAAAATCTGTCACTGTTATTCGGTTATTTCTACTGGAATGCAAGAATATGGGCTGCTGAGAATAAGGTAGCTCAGAATAATGCCAAAGATGACGACAACAAATACCGGAATAATAACAATGGCTTACGCAATAACGGAAATAATGACTCAAAAAGCAGGGGGAGGAAATGGTAATGCTGTTTGATAAATTTGAGAACAAGTATATCCTTAAGGGTACACTTGTTGCACTTGATCCAATACATATAGGCTCTTCCTCAAAAAATACTCTTGACCCTGTAGATGTAGATTCGGCTGTGCTTAAGGATTCAAGAGGGTATCCTGTTATTCCGGGTTCTTCCGTTAAGGGCGTTGTTCGTTCATGGTTTGAGTCGGTGCTGAGAGGCGCAGGAGTATTTGCTTGCGACGTGCTTGACAACAAAAACTGCTGTACCGCAAAGGAAGAAGAAAAACGAAAGGATTGCAAGGACCTCAGGGAAAAAGCTGAAATGGCATATAAAGACTCCTGTGAGGTGTGCAGACTTTTCGGCGGACGTGAGTTTGCGGGAAAGCTGAAGTTCAAGGACAGTTATCTTATCGGTGAGCCTTCCTTTGAATTTCGTGACGGTGTAGGTATCGACCGTGAAACAGGTGCAGTAAAAAAAGGTGCAAAATATGATTTTGAGATCATATCAAAGGATTCTGAATTTTCATTCTATCTTACAGCAGAAAACCTCGATGAAAAGCAGAAGAAATACTTTGAATTTATTGTTGAGGCTTTAAAAAACGGAGAGCTTTCTGTGGGTGGAAAAACCAGCAGAGGTCTGGGAAGATTTGCTGTAAAGGATATAAATATTGAGATAGTCACAGCAGAAGATATGAAAAAACGTCTGGGACTGTAAACAGGGGAGGTTTTGGATATGTTTGAAAAGCTTACCTGTTATGCCAATGCAGAATTTGAACTATGCGCTGAAGGCCCTGTTCTTGTATCAAGCGGACAAAGTCATAAAACTAATCCCACACTTCCGGATAAAACATTTATGAAGGGATATGTCGGAAAGAATCATTCTGAGGAATGCTATGTGATTCCCGGAAGCTCCATAAAGGGGGTTCTCAGGCATCATATTCAGGATTTTTACCTGAATGGTCAGGAGACGGAAGGTCTATTCGGAAAAATTATAGGCGGAGCACAGAAAAGCAAGATCAAGTTTAACGACGCTTTTGCAGTTCCCGAAACTATAGTTACTGCTGTCAGAAACAGCACAAAGATAGACCCTAACAGCCAAAGCCCTGTGGGCGGCTCTTTAAATAATATGGAGATAGTAGAAAAGGGCACTTTTAAGGCGGGATTTCAGATAAAAAATTTCACTTTAAAGGAAATCGAAATGCTGCTTTTGTCTTTGCATGATAGTGATACGGGTGCGGTGAGATTTGGAGGTAAAGTTAGCCGAGGTTTCGGTAAAATGAAGATAGGCAGCTTTATGCTGACTGCCTGCAAAGGCTATGATAAAGACTTGAATCCCATAGATAAGGTCACATTTTTCGATATAGAAGAAGCAATAAAGTTTTTCAGAGAGGTGAAGTAATATGGGCGGATTCGATAATTTCAGAAGCTCTCCCTATGTGTCGAGTGCAGCGTTTGTGCCATTTTCCAAACCCGATTATTATTTTCCACCTCAGAATGCAGAAAGATATAGCGGATATGTTGATCTTAAACTTACCTGCTGCACAGATATTTATATCGGGAGCGGATTTTCTCATATGCCTGAAAACGGCAAGCAGCTTGTTTATCAGACGATGACGTATGATGGGAAGGCTGTTATACCCGGGTCGTCCTTTAAGGGTGTAGTCAGGAATCTTGCATCTGCCGTTTCAAACAGCTGCCTTCCTTTTCTGCCACGATACGGCAAAGACGGACCAGCAAAGTATCCTGCCGGCATAAGTAATATAAGCTGCAAGGATGGAAAATTCTGTATTGTCTGCGATATTTTCGGTGCAATGAGCAAGGGCAGCAAGGTCATGTTTTCGGATATGTACAGTGAAAACGCAATCTTTTATATCAAGGAACTGAATGCTCAGTATGGACCAAAGCCGGTATATACAGATAAACACGGAACAGCAAAGGGTTATAAGTTTTTTATGACGGGAGAGAATTCTTATGAAATGCCGTCAAAGATAAAAGCAAGGGTAGTGAAAAAGGGAGCTGTTTTTACAGGACGTGTTCATTTCAAGAAGATAACCGAAGAAGAACTGGCTTTGTTGATGTTTTCTCTCGGGTTGAATGATATGGAGGGACAGGATATTGTGCTGAAGATTGGAGGCTTTAAAAATGAGGGAATGGGTGAAGTCAAGGTCAGTGCATGTGATTTTGTCTGTTCGAATATGCTAAATAAATCTGCAGGCGAACTTGCATATCAGTATTATGATATGCCTACAGCTAACCAAGATGCAATTGAAAAGATCAGCGATGAAATACTTACACCCGTGTGATTTAAAGGATGGTGAAAAGATTGAAAAGCAGAAAAGAGCTAATTGAAACAGCTCTTTCCCTCGAAACAGGAAGAGACTATTGCCAACTGTATGAATTTGCCTCAAAATATCTCAGCGGAATTAAGCATAAAGGCGAAACCGAAAATTTTTTCGGTACAATAAAAATACTTATGAATAATTCAAACATAAAGCAGAATTCAATCGCTGTGGGCTTTTCGGGAAACAGCGGTTCGGAAACAATAAAGAAATGGTGCGGATATATCCTTTCACGAAATGAGCTAATGGAATTATGCTTTGATGATCTTCATTATGTGATGGGATACTGTGCAAGATTGTCAAAAATCAAACAGGAGGGCTGTTGATACAATGCTTAACAGAGTAGATCTGTATTCTTATTTCGGCAGCTCCCACAATCTGCTTTCCGAGCCTGCTGTGAAGATACAGGGGGCGATGATGAAGGCTATCTCCGCAGAATATGCCGCAAAGCTTCATATCAGCGGATATCATCCCTATTCGGTGTTTGTTTTTCCTTACGGCAGCGGATTTGTTATCCGTGTTTCGACTCTTAATGATGAAGCGGAGGAGATCCTCAAAGGAATGTGCAGTCTTGCGGAAATAAAGCTGTATGGTGCACATGAACCAATGATAATTACGGACAGAAAGCCATATGATCCTGTAACTGCCGATGAGCTTGGAAATGAGCTTTCGGCAGAGGGCTGCCGCATAGAATTCATAACCCCCGCAATGATAAAGACAGGAGGAAAGCCAACTTCACGTCCCGATATTCCCGCATATTTTTATTCGGTCATTCAAAGATACAATGAATTTGAAGAAGAGGAAATAGCCTACAGTGATTTTCTTGATGCGTGGAATAATTCCGAGTTGGCAGGCTATGAACTAAAAAGCGAAAAATATAATGTCAGCGGTCATATTTTTCCCGGCATGACAGGCTTTTGCGACATTGTTTTTCCCAAAAACAAGAAGCAGAAACAGCTGCTAAGACATATGATTTCCTATGCCGCATACTGTGGTGTGGGAGGAAAAACAGGCATGGGAATGGGCGGTGTGTTTGTTCAGGATCTGTAAGCTTACTATCAATAAATTTTCTCTTGGGGAGGAGGGAGGCTTTTTGATGGATCTTGCAGATTTTTTCTTGACAAAAGGGAAAAAATACTGTATAATATATTCATAGAACAGAGAGCGGTATTCACAGATTGTTAATATCTTTCTGGGTATTTTTCATCTATAAACGCTTTACAAACCGCATAAATACGTTGGTTTTCATAAGCAGCTTCTAACCTGCCCCTACACCGCAAGGTGATTGATACTTGTTTAATCATTAATTTGATTAACCCCTACACTGCAAGGTGATTGAAACACTCGGATGTTGGAATGCAAAAAATTACCCCTACACCGTAAGGTGATTGAAACTGAAAACCCTCTATTGTTCAATTTAACCGTGATTCAACACCCCACCACCGCAAGGTGATTGAAACTTCTCATCAATTAACTCCAAGAACACAGTAAGGTGATTGAAACTTTATCCGCTTCAGTTTTTCACAAATGTCCGTCTCTCCCCCCCCCCCCCCCCGGCAGGGGGTGGTA
>JAGAJF010000028.1 GCA_017829005.1 Oscillospiraceae bacterium
GAAAAAATGCTATGTTTACCCTTGGCATGAAGATATTCAACTAATTGTTGATTTTGACAGAATAACAGAGGCAGATAAAATAAAAGAAATCAAATCATGGGGATTTACAGAATTACAGTATGAAAGAACAACTACAACTTTTGAAAAGATTGTTTCGGTTGACGATCCCGAACTTGAAATTATCGAGGAAAGAAAAACGCTTGATATAAACAAGTTATAAAAGCTAAACCGTTCTTGAAATAAATTTTGGGAACGGCAAAGTGTATACAATCTTATAAACAGTACCAAAACATTTTTCATAGGAGAAATTTTATGTACACACTTATAAAAAACAACGGAAAAGCCCGCAGGGGGCAGTTTGAGACCGTTCACGGAACATTTCAGACACCCTGCTTTATGAACGTGGGAACTGCGGCGGCTATCAAGGGCGGCATTTCCTCAATTGACCTTAAAGCAGATTATATCAGGCTTGCAGATGAACTTGCTCAGAAAAATCTAATTCGATCTGCGAGATTTTGGGTCAATGGAAAAGCTGTGACGGAGCTTTTCAGGAAATATTGATATTATGTTTTATAGTGATTTGATTTTTCCCAAAGACTTGATTTTTTGCGTGAACCGTAATATAATAAATGTAGGTCAGCTATTCATACAAAAATATTTCGGAAAGGCGGTCATTTTTATGAGTACAAAAGAGATAGTTACGAGTATGCTCGATTGTCTGAATGAAGAACAGCTTAACGGGATAATGGTATTGATAAGAAGCTTTATTGAGCCTAACGACGAAACTAAGGCGGCTATCGAAGAATGTGAAGCAATGCTTAATGACCCCGAGGCACGAAGATATAAATCGGTTGACGAGCTTTTTGAGGATCTTGATTCATGAAGTATGAAATTGAAGTTACGTCAAGATTTAAAAAGGAATATAAGAAAGCTCAGAAACAAGGGCTTGATGCAGCTCTGCTGAAAAATATCATTTCCCTTCTTGCGAACGGTGAAAAGCTTCCCGCTGAGAACAGAGACCACCCTCTGAGCGGTGATTGGAAGGGATATCGTGAATGTCATATTCAGCCCGATTGGCTGCTTATTTATAAGGTGCAAAATGACATTCTTGTTATTACTCTTGCACGTACAGGAACTCACAGCGATCTGTTTAAAAAATAACTGACAAGGAGCAGGAAACCAATAGCTTTTTTTAGGTTCCCTGTTTTTTGTTTGTAATATAATAAAAAGGAAAAATTTCTATGTACACACTTATAAAAACCAACGGAAAAGCCCGCAGGGGACAGTTTGAGACCGTTCACGGAACATTTCAGACACCCTGCTTTATGAATGTGGGAACTGCGGCGGCTATCAAGGGCGGCATTTCCTCAATTGATCTTAAAAATGACCTCAAGTGTCAGGTAGAGCTTTGCAACACCTATCATCTTCACGTGCGACCCACCGACAAGGTGATAAAGGAAATGGGCGGTCTGCACAAGTTTATGAACTGGGACAAGCCTATTCTTACCGACAGCGGCGGATTTCAGGTGTTCTCTCTTGCCAAGCTTCGCAAGATCAAGGAGGAGGGTGTTTATTTCAACTCCCACGTGGACGGTCGGAGGATATTTATGGGTCCCGAGGAGTCTATGCAGATACAGTCAAATTTAGGCTCCACCATTGCTATGGCGTTTGACGAGTGCGTGGATAACCATATGGCTCAGATAACTCCCGATATGGACGAGCAGACCAAGAACAGGATAATCCGAAAGGCGTATGATTACTCGAAAAATTCCTGCGAGAGAACTACCCGCTGGCTGTACAGGTGCAAGGAGGAGATGGCAAGGCTGAACGCTCTTCCCGACACCATTAACAAGCATCAGCTCCTTTTCGGCATAAATCAGGGTTCGGTTTTCGAGGACCTGAGACTTAAACACATGGAGGAGATAGCGGGGCTTGATATGGACGGTTATGCTGTGGGAGGTCTTGCTGTGGGCGAGCCTACCGAGGATATGTACCGCATACTTGATGCTGTTGTTCCCGTTATGCCCGAGAGGAAGATTCGTTATCTTATGGGCGTGGGTACTCCGTCTAACATTATTGAAGCGGTGGCGAGGGGCATTGACCTTTTTGACTGCGTTATGCCAAGCAGAAACGCCCGTCACGCTACTATTTTCACATGGAACGGCATTATGCACGCTACAAACAAAAGCTATGAGACAGATTCCCGCCCTCTTGACCCCGAGTGCGACTGTCCCACCTGCAGGAATTTCTCCCGTGCGTATATCCGTCATCTTTTCAAGGCGGACGAGCAGCTTGCGGGCAGGCTTGCGGTGGCGCATAATCTGTATTTCTACAACACTCTTATGGAGAAGATAAGAGAGTCTATTGACAATGACGAATTTGACAGCTTCAGGGCTAAGTATTCGTCACTTTTGGCTTCAAAATTGGCAGATTGAAATTGACATTTAAATTATATCAATAGAACATTCATCAAAATTCTTAAACAGTTAACAAAAAAGACTGATAATAAATTGCAAAATGTGGTAATATAATATTGCGTCAGGAAATATCCGGAAAGGAACCCAAAATGTACAAGCTTGTTATTTTCGATCTGGACGGTACGCTGGTAAATTCTCTGGAGGACTTGGGAAATGCCTGCAACGATGCGCTGCAGAAATTCGGATATCCCGTTCACCCGATGGAGAGCTTCCGCTATTTCGTGGGAGACGGTGTGCCTATGCTTATTCACAGGGCATTGCCCGAGAGTGAACGCACCGAGGAAAATATTTCAAGGGTAAAAGCAGCTTTTGACGAAATATACGGGAAAAATTACAATGTATGCACCCGTCCTTACGAGGGCATTCCCGAGCTTCTTGTGAAACTGAAAGAAAAGGGGATTCTCATTGCGGTGGCTTCGAACAAGCCCGATAATTTTACTCAGACCATAGTTTCGGGAATGTTCGGAGAATTTTTCTCCTATGTTTCGGGCAAAAAGGACGGCTTTGAAAAAAAGCCAAGCCCGCAGATCGCTCTTCACATTATGGAAAAGCTGGGTGTTTCTCCCCAGGAGACTTTGTTTGCGGGAGATTCGGCGGTGGATATGCAGACTGCTCTTAATGCAGGCTGTGACAGTATCGGCTGCCTTTGGGGCTTTCGCACTTTAAAGGAACTTGAGGATAACGGGGCAAAGTATATTGCAAAAACTCCCGAGGATATTTATTACGCTGCCGCAAAATAATTTTATCTCATATCCCCGCAATTTTTACGACGGGAATCACGAGGTATCTTTCGGAGGTTCGCTTTATGAACGTGCAGGATATCCATATGCAGTATATCGAGGAGGGCTTCGACGAGAACGGAGTCGTTAATAAATTCGATCTTAAACTCCCCGAAAATTTCAGCTACGCTTACGATATTATTGATAAAATCTCAGAGACAGAGCCTGACAGACGGGCTATGATATGGTGTGATGACGAGGGGAGAGAGAGGATATTCAGCTACGGCGAGCTTTCAAGGCTTTCAAACAAAGCTGCAAATATGCTTCTTGACCTGGGCGTAAAAAAAGGCGAGAGGGTAATGACCGTTCTCAAGCGCCACTGGCAGATGTGGATAGTCACCTTTGCGCTGGAAAAGATTGGTGCGATACTTATCCCTGCCACCAATCAGCTCAAGAAAAAGGATTATGTTTACCGTTTCAGAGAGGGCGATATTGATCACGTTATTGCCACGGGTGACGGTGATGTATGCGAAAATATCGAGGCTGCCTGCGGTGACTGCCCCTTGAAGCTGAAATTTATCGTAAAGGGTGAAAGAGACGGCTGGATATCCTTTGACGAAAAGCTTGAAAGCTATTCAGACAGTTTTGAGCGCATTCCAACAAAGGTGGACGATGACTGCCTGATGTTCTTCTCTTCGGGTACTACGGGATATCCAAAGATGGTCATTCATTCTCACCGCTACAGCGTTTCTCACATTCCCACTGCAAAATACTGGCATCACCTTAACAAGGACAGCCTGCACCTTACCATTTCCGAAAGCGGCTGGGGAAAGTTTTTCTGGGGAAAAATTTATGGACAGATGGCGCTGGGTGCTACGGTCATGGTCTATGATTTTACAAGATTTGTTCCCGGTGATGTGCTTCATATAATCGAAAAATACAAGGTCACAAGCCTTTGCTGTCCGCCGACGATGTACCGCTTCTTTATTAAAGAGGGGTTGGACGGACACGATATTTCCTGCCTCGAGTATGCAACTACAGCGGGCGAGGCGCTTAATGCCGAGGTTTATGACCGCTTTAAGGAAATGACGGGGCTGTCTCTGATGGAGGGCTTTGGTCAGACCGAGACTACGCTTATTATCGGCAATCCTTACGGCTCTGTTTCCCGTTCGGGTTCCATGGGCAGGGCGATGCCTATGTTTGATGTTATTATTGCCGACACCGAGGGTAAGGAGGTTCCCGACGGTACTACGGGTGAGATTTGCGTTCGCCTGAAAAAAGTCATTAACAACGGCATTTTTAATGGCTATTACAATAATCCTGAGGCA
>JAGAJF010000029.1 GCA_017829005.1 Oscillospiraceae bacterium
GATAATCGGAGGAATTATTGATGAAATTAAAAGAATTGCTGGCTGAATGGATTAAGTATTACATTGATAATGACGCTCAGATTGAAATATATGAGAAACACAACACCGACAACAGCGAGACTGACATAAATCAGCTTGATAATGCAGAAACGGAATAATAGAAAAATCATCAACGTGCCTATTTCAGGTGCGTTGGTGATATATTCAAGTGAGGACGGAATAATCAAGAATGATATTATTGATTATACTCCCGAAGATTTGAAAATTGACAAGGCAAAAGCAGAACTGAGAGATATCATTTCAAGATTGGAGGTGATACGAGATGAAATTTAATAATCTGAATGATTTATTCAATCATATTGAAGCGGATATTCAAGACACTATGGTAAATGAGGTTGCAGAAACGGTCAAGGAAGAGATGGTTATTGCTGTTGAGACTTCCGTTTATAGAGTGTATGACCCTGTTCAATATAACAGGCGATATGGTAACGGCGGTCTTGGAGCAAGAGAGAATATGCATATTGAGGAGATACCAAACGGAATATATGTAAGGGATATTGCTCCTCTTGATAATGGCAGGACGGATTATGCCCTTGATGATATTGTTGTGAATGGGCTTGGACGTATGCCCTTCCCTCGTGATTTTTATTCGGAGTGTGAGGAGCAGTTATTATTGAACGAAAATCATAAGGAAGCATTGAAACAGGGATTGAAAAGAAGAGGTTATGAGGTTAAATAAAGTATGGGAGAATACAAAATGAAGGAGCAAACAATTTTTTCGGAATATCCTGATGTGGTATGTGTGGACGATTTAACAAAAATGTTACATATAGGCAGAAATAAGGCTTATGAGCTTATTAAATCTAATACAATTCAAAGCATTAAGATAGGTAAAAAGCACATTATTCCTAAATTCAGAGTTATAGAATTTTTGACACGTTCAAATTAATTGCTTTATTTTCATCGTCTGCCGTGCTATAATATGAGTAGTCAAACGGCAGACGGTTTGTTATTTTGGAGGTATTTCAATGACAGGCAGTTTGCAAACAAAAAATAATATGTATTATGCAGTATTAAATTTTAAGGATGGTGATGGTAAGAGAAAACAGAAATGGATATCAACGGGGCTTGAGGTCAAGAACAACAAGCGCAAGGCAGAGCAGATATTAAAGGACTTTATTTCAGAATATGAGAACAAAAAAATCAGTGTTATAAATAAACAGTCTTTTTCTGATTTTATGGGTGAATGGCTGAAAGTGATTAAGCTGAACGTTAAAATCACTACATATAACGGATATAAACTGCATTATGAAAAGCATATCAAACCATATTTTGATAAGCTGGGTGTAGCCGTTACCGATTTAACGCCTATGCAGCTTCAAGAATATTATAACACAAAGCTTTCCGAGGGCTTGTCTGCAAGCTCCGTAAAGAAACATCACGCCAATATCCATAAAGCCCTTGATTATGCGTTAAAGCTGAATATTATAGCTTATAATCCTGCTGATCGCATTACATTGCCTAAAAGGGAGCGATACAAAGGAAAGTTTTATAATGAAATTCAGCTGAAAAAGCTTATGGAACTCTGTGAGGGTACTCCGATTGAAAGCGTAGTATTCATAGCAATTAACTATGGTTTGCGCAGAAGCGAAATTTTAGGCTTAAAATGGTCTGCTGTAGATTTTGAAGAAAATACAATTATTGTCAATCATACAGCAGTTGCAAATGTTGGTGGGGTATTATATGATGATACCACAAAGACTAAAGCAAGTCTGAGAACTTTACCGCTTACTGAGAATGTAAAAAAGTATCTGCTTGATTTAAAGGCACATCAAGAGGATATGGAAAATCTTATGGGGGACTGTTATCATAAAAGTGAGTATATTTGCCGTTATGATGATGGCAGAGAAATTCTCCCCGATTATGTGACACACAAATTTAACAAGATATTAGCGAAAAGCGATTTACCTAAAATACGGTTTCACGATCTAAGGCATAGTGCAGCTTCTTTACTTATCAATGCAGGATTTAATCTGAAAGAAGTGCAGGAGTGGTTAGGTCACAGCGATGTTGCGACAACAGGAAACATTTATTCACATTTGCAGTATTCCTCAAAAATCAATATGGCTAACCGCTTCAATGACATGTTGTCAAAATAACCTTGTGTTAGAAAAGTGTTAGAAAACAGGGCATTACATAAAGCAAATACGCCGTCTGAACTTAATCAAACGACGTATTATAGGGAAAAGTTTGAGTCTGCCCGACGGGAATTGAACCCACAGCCTTCAGAGTCGGAGTCTGACGCTCTATCCGATTGAGCTACGGACAGTTAACTAAATTATATTATACAACATTAAAATTACACTTGTCAATAGATTTTGAAAAAATATAGTATAAAAAATCTCAAAAAAATCTTTACAGTTCTACCCACTCAATACAGACGGGTCGTATTCCCGTAAAAACAAATTCCCTTGCAGCCCTGAGAGCAACAGCAGAGCTAACGGCATATCTGCCGTCAAGCTCTGTTTTCTCCTCTGGGGTATTTGTGTAAAAGGTGACATTTTCCTCTGCCTTTTTCCCTCCATAGGACTGAAAGCCTGCACAAAGATCATTGGAAAAATATGTAACGCTCCCCAAGTCTCCGTTTATCATCACAGCCATACATGGATATTCGCCCTCAAGGGATATCCAGAATTCGTTAACTCCACTTCCGAAGCGTATTTTCAGTATATCGTCCACATCTTCTGCAGAAATATCCTTAAAAGTACCACCGAAATGCGATATGGTCATATATCCTATTCTATCCTCCAGTCCACAGGCTCAATACCATGAGAAACAAGGAACTCATTGCACTTTGAAAAATGCCTGCACCCGAAAAATCCGTTATATGCCGATAAAGGCGAGGGGTGTGCCGCCATTAGCACAAGATGGTTTGGATTTGTGATAAGCGAACGCTTTGCCTTTGCATTGCCGCCCCACAGCAGGAAAACTATGGGCTTTTCACGGTCGTTCAGCTTCCCGATAACGTGGTCGGTAAATATCTCCCAGCCCTTCCCCTTGTGGGAATTAGCCTGCCCACGCCTTACGGTCAGAACGGTGTTCAGCATAAGAACACCGCTGTCCGCCCATTTGTACAGCTCACCGTGAGGTGCGGGAGGAATGCCAAGGTCGGCATTTATTTCCTTGTAAATATTCTGTAATGACGGCGGTATAGGGCAGCCCTTCTGCACCGAGAAACAAAGCCCGTGAGCCTGTCCCGGCTCGTGATAGGGGTCCTGCCCTAAGATGACCGCCTTTACATTGTTATATGACGTGTGCTTCATAGCGTTAAAAATATTATTCATATCGGGATAAATCTCCCTTGAAAAATACTCCTGCTTGAGAAATTCCCTCAGTTCCTTGTAATAGGGCAGCTCAAACTCCCCCGCCATTATTTCGTCCCATTCGTTTCCGAAATTAACCATTTTATATCATTCCTTTTCGAGAAGAGGTCTCAGATATTTTCCCGTATAACTTTCTTTGCACTTAGCAATATCCTCGGGAGTGCCGCAGGCAACCAGCGTGCCGCCCTTGTCGCCGCCCTCGGGACCCAGATCAATGATATAATCAGCCGTTTTTATCACATCAAGATTATGCTCGATAACAAGCACCGTGTTTCCCGTTTCCGTAAGTCTCTGCAGCACCTCAAGAAGCTTGTGGACATCTGCCGTATGCAGACCGGTGGTAGGCTCGTCAAGAATGTAGATAGTCCTGCCCGTAGAACGCCTTGCAAGCTCTGTGGCAAGCTTGACTCTCTGCGCCTCGCCCCCCGAAAGAGTGGTGGCAGGCTGACCTATCTTTATATATCCCAGCCCCACTTCCTGCAATGTCAGAAGCTTTCGGTAAATTTTCTGATGATTTGAGAAAAACTCCACTCCCTCGTCAACGGTCATCTCAAGCACATCATAAATGCTCTTGCCCTTGTATTTTACCTCAAGGGTCTCACGATTATAGCGTTTTCCCTTGCACACCTCGCAGGGAACGTACACATCGGGGAGAAAATGCATTTCTATCTTGATGATACCGTCACCCTCACAGGACTCACATCTGCCGCCCTTAACATTAAAGGAAAATCTTCCCGAGGTATATCCTCTTGTCTTTGCGTCATTGGTCTCCGCAAAAAGGTCTCTGATATCGTTAAAAACTCCGGTGTATGTGGCAGGATTTGAACGGGGCGTTCTGCCGATGGGTGACTGGTCAATGGCAATTACCTTGTCAAGCTCCTCCACGCCCTCAATGGTGTCAAACTCCCCTGCCCTTGTCCTTGCACGGTTAAGCTTTGCCGCAAGATATTTGTAAAGTATCTGATTTACAAGAGAGGACTTGCCCGAACCGCTGACACCCGTAACGCAGGTGAATGTGCCAAGAGGAATGGAAACGTCCACACCCTTGAGATTGTTTTCCCTTGCACCCTTAACGGTAAGGAACTTGCAGTTTCCCGTCCTTCTCACCTCGGGAACGGGAATTTTTCTTCTTCCGCTGAGATATGCGCCCGTAATGGAACGCTCACAGTTCATAATGTCACTTACAGTACCCGTGCAGATTATCTCACCGCCGTGAACGCCTGCATAGGGTCCCACATCAACAATGAAATCCGCCGCCCTCATAGTGTCCTCATCGTGTTCGACAACTATAAGGGTGTTGCCAAGGTCTCTCAGTCGCTTGAGCGTGCCGATAAGCTTGTCATTATCCCTCTGATGAAGTCCGATAGAAGGCTCGTCAAGGATATAAAGCACTCCCACAAGGGAAGAGCCTATCTGCGTAGCAAGCCTTATTCTCTGAGACTCGCCGCCCGAAAGTGTGCCTGCGGAACGGGAAAGAGTGAGATATTCAAGTCCCACGCTTTTAAGGAAACCGAGACGGCTGTTTATCTCCTTGACTATCCTCTCGCCGATATACATTTCCCTCTCGGAAAGCTGCAATTTGTCAAAGAAATCATAGCAGTTTGAAACGGAAAGCTCCGTTACCTCCGCAATGCTCTTTCCGCCCACGGTAACGCCGAGAATTTCCTTTTTAAGCCTTTTTCCGTGACATTCGGGACAAAGCTCCTCGGACATATACTGCTCGATGTCCGCCTTGCTCCATTCGGAATTGCTGTCCCTGTAACGTCTCTCAAGGTTGTTCACAATTCCCTCAAAGGGCTGATAATAAACCCCTCCGCCGTAATCGGTGGCACGATGGAGCTTTAGCTTCTCATTTCCCGTACCGTAAAGCAATGCGTGAATAGCATCTTCGCTCCAGTTTTTAAGGGGCTCTGCAACGGAATGACCGTAAAACTGAGCAATGCCCTTGAAATACATCATAGCGATTGAGCCGTCATCGGTAGTCCCCCAGCCGCTTGCCTTGATAGCCCCCTCTTTAATTGAAAGCTCGGGATTGGGAATGATAAGAGACGGGTCAATTTTCCGAAAAACTCCCAGACCCGTACATTTCGGACAAGCACCGTAAGGATTATTGAATGAAAACATTCGAGGCGAAAGCTCCTCCATAGAAACTCCGTGTTCGGGGCAGGCATAGTTCTGCGAAAAGAGCATTTCCTCTCCGCCCACAATGTCGCATATAACAGTTCCCCCCGAAATACCCGAAGCAGTCTCAATGCTGTCGGAAAGACGGGTGCCCATTTCGGGCTTCACCACAAGTCTGTCCACCACAATTTCAATGGTGTGCTTCTTGTTTTTCTCCAGCTTTATCTCCTCGGAAAGATCGTAAACAATCCCGTCAATGCGCACACGTACATAGCCCGACTTTTTCGCCTGCTCAAGCTCCTTAACGTGTTCGCCCTTGCGTCCCTTTACAACGGGAGCAAGTATCTGGATCTTCGTTCCCTCGGGAAGTGCGGTGATCTTGTCGATTATCTGATCCACCGACTGCTGCTTTATCTCACGTCCGCAGACGGGACAATGAGGAATACCTATCCTTGCGTAAAGCAGACGGAAATAATCGTAAATTTCCGTTACCGTTCCCACTGTTGAACGGGGATTTTTTGAGGTAGTTTTCTGGTCGATGGAAATAGCGGGAGAAAGTCCCTCGATAGAATCCACATCGGGCTTGTCCATCTGACCGAGAAACATTCTGGCATAGGAAGAAAGGCTCTCCACATATCTTCTCTGACCGTCCGCGTAAATGGTGTCGAATGCAAGAGATGACTTTCCCGAGCCGGAAAGTCCCGTCATAACGATAAGCTTGTCACGGGGAAGCTCTAAGTCAACATTCTTTAAATTATGCTCTCTGGCACCTTTAATAACAATTTTATCAATAGGCATTTTTAATTTTCCTCTCAAATCATCAAATCAGTCAAAAATTCCCAGATCTCCGCCGTCCCTCATAGAATAGCATTTCGATCCGCCCACAATAATATGGTCCATCAAACGAATATCCACCGCCCGAAGCAGCTCATTTATCCGCCTTGTGACCGCAATGTCCTCGTCTGAGGGCTTCGGAGCCGAAAGCGGATGATTATGAGCCAGCGCCGCCATAGCACAGCCGCTGTCAATTGCCGCACTCATTATTTTTCTCAGCTCCACCGAGGTATATGCAGATGTGCCCCTGCTTATTTCCGTAATCGAAACAGGTCGAAGCGAGCTGTCAAAGCAGGCAAGCATAAATTTTTCCGTTCCCGAACCCACGAAATAGGGCTTGAAAAGCTCGGAAAGCTGAGCCGTAGTCGTAACGGAAACACCCTTTCGCTCCTCCGCATAATAAACGCTTATGAGCTGGGGAATAAGCTTGAATAGCACCGCCGCACTCTCGGTAATTCCTTTGATCTCTGTAAGCGCCGAAACATCGGCATTTAGCACTCCCGCCACGCCGCCGAATTTTTTAATAAGCTCTTTGGCAATAGGCTTTGTGTCCTTGTAGGGAATAACGTAAAACAGCAAAAGCTCAAGTATCTCGTGAGGAGCAAAGCCATCAAGACCCGATATAAGGAACCGCTCCTTTACCCGTCCCCTGTGACCCTTTGCGGACTCCTTGCGGATATCCTCGGCAGACTTCTGAGGAGCATTTTTCAGCTCTTCCTTTTTTTCGGTCAAAGCCCTGTCCAGCTCGTCCTCCCGCAAATTGTCAAGAGCATTTTCCAGCTCGGAAATATCCATACTCACCGCTCCGTATCATATATCCTCAAGGCTCAGAGTAGCTATCGCATTAAGGCTCTCGTCCGCCCTTTTTCCGTCAAGAAAATCGTAATATCCCTGACAGGCTATCATTGCACCGTTGTCGCCGCACAGATCGAGAGGGGGCAGATATACCTTTATTCCCCTCTTGCCGCATTCGTGAAGCATAAGCTCTCTCACCCCCGAATTTGCGGAAACACCGCCTGCCACCGCAACAGTCTTATATCCGAAAGCCTTCGCCGCCTCCACCGTCTTGCTCACAAGCATTTCTGCGGCAGTTTTCTGAAAGCTTGCCGCCAGACTGTCGCTGTCAAGGATCTCCCCCTTCTGCTCCGCATTGTGCGCCAGATTTATGACCGCAGTTTTCAGTCCGCTGAATGAAAAATCATACTCGCTGCCCGTTACCTTGGGAATAGGCAGCTTGTACTTGTCGGGGTCGCCATTTTTCGCCGCCCTGTCAATGTGAACGCCCCCGGGGTACGGGTATCCCAGCACTCTCGCACATTTGTCAAATGCCTCTCCCGCCGCGTCATCTCTCGTCCTGCCGATAACTCTGAATTTTGTGTAGCTCAGAACTTCGGTTATCTGCGAATGACCGCCGCTCGCCACAAGGCATAAATAAGGCGGCTCAAGGTCGGGGTGAGCAATGTAATTTGAAGCGATATGCCCCGCAATGTGATGAACGGGGATAAGGGGCTTATCCGCAGCCATAGCAAGTCCCTTTGCAAAGCTTGTGCCCACAAGAAGCGCACCAATTAGCCCCGGAGCATATGTGACCGCAATTCCGTCAATGTCGGAAAGTCCGCATTTTGCTTCATCAAGAGCTGCCCTCACGACCTCAAGGATATTTTCTGCGTGCCGTCTCGAAGCAATTTCGGGCACAACTCCGCCGAATTTCTTATGCTCCTCCACCTGAGAAGCAACTATATTAGAAAGAATAGTCCGTCCGTCAAGTGAGACCGAAGCCGCAGTCTCGTCGCATGAGGACTCGATACCAAGAATTTTAACGCTCATTTTATCTTATCACCTTTTTAATCATAACTATCCCGTCCTCTTTGGGGGAGGAATACATATTCCGCCTGACCCCCGCCCGTTCAAAGCCATATGAGCCGTAAAGCCCTATGGCAGGCGAATTTGAAGCCCTTACCTCAAGGGAAATGCTCTCAGCCGTTTCGGGAAGCGTATTTTCAAATTCGGAAAGCAGCTGTGTTCCAATGCCCTTTTTCCTGTGAGCGGCATTTACCGCAATGCGCTCGATATATCCCGAAAACCCGTCACAGGAGCCGATGATATATCCCCTTACTTCGCCCTCGGAAATGTCCGCAAGAAAGATATTCGTTTTCTCGGAAAGCGCACTCTCAAGGGATCTTTCCGACCACGCATCGGAAAATGCCGCTTTTTCTATTTCCGCAATTTGTGAGATGAAGCACCCCTCTGCCAAAGCTATCATAACCCCATATCCTTTCTTATGCAGGCTATAAGCTCTCTCACATCATCAAGACCCGAAAGCTGACCGCACCTGCCCCGATATCCTGCCGCACCCTTTATCCCTTTCAGATAAAAGGCGCATTGCCGCCTTGCCTCTGCCATAGCCATACGCTCACCCTTGAACTGTACAGCCAGCTCCGCCTGCCTGAGCATAGTTTCAAGCCGCTCATTCAAATCGGGCTGAGGAGGGATAATTCCGATTTCAAGATAGCTTTCTATCTGCTTGAATATCCAAGGGTTGCCATAGCTCCCCCTGCCCACCATAACAAGGTCACAGCCCGTCTCTTTGTACATTCTCAAAGCGTCCTCGGCACAGCAGATATCCCCGTTTCCGATAACGGGAATTCCCACCGCCTCCTTAACCGCTTTGATGATACCCCAGTCCGCCTTCCCGTGATACATCTGATTTTTCGTCCGTCCGTGAACAGTCACCGCCGCCGCACCTGCCGACTCCATCGCCCTTGCAAATTCGGGAGCATTTACGCTGTTCTCGTCCCAGCCCGCACGAATTTTCACCGTAACGGGAACATCGCTGCTTAAAACCACAGCCTTTACAATATCATAAGCCCTGTCGGGGTCTTTCATCAGCGCACTGCCGCTGCCGTTTCCCGCAATTTTCGGAACAGGACAGCCCATATTGATATCAAGAATATCGGGTCGGTATTTCATCAGCATACCCGCTGCCCTGCCGCAGAACTCCGCCTCGTCTCCAAATATCTGCAAAGCATAAGGTCTCTCCCTGTCGTCAACGGCGCAAAGCTCCTCAGTCTTTCTGTCACTGTAGCAAAGCCCCTTTGCGGATATCATCTCCGAGACCATATACGCCGCCCCGTGTTCCTTGCAGACAAGCCTGTAAGCCCTGTCCGCCACCGAAGCCATAGGCGCAAGAGCGGCAGTTTTCTTTATTTCCACATTACCGATTTTCACCCGGGATATTCCTCCAAAACAATATTCATAGCAAGCCTTGCTTTGGTAATGACCGTCTCCTTCTCGCCGTCAAGGAGAATAAGCTTTCGCCCGTCGGAAAGGATAATCTTACCGTCGGGACACAGCGCATAATCCAGAACGCCCTTCTTTATCACCGTCTCATTGCCGTCAGCCTCTCTTTTCACAAGCACACGGGACAGGGGCATTATAGAACCCCCGTCCTCCTTGGCGTCCTCTGCCTTTGCAAGCTTTTCGGCATTGATGACATTGCCCTCGATGATGATATCCCGCTCCGAACGCTGTTTCGCTTTCGTATATGAAGGCAGACCGTCACTACCGCTTTTGAGAGACTCGCCGCCCCACATAGTGCATACAAAATTCAGCCACCCGAAAAAGCCCTTCAAAACTCTGTACGGGAATAACAGTATATCCGTAAATTTGAAGCCCTCTTTTTCCTGTTCGCCACCATAAGGCTGACGGATATAGAAAATATTCCCGAAGCAGTCGTCCTTTATTCGTAAGAAATCGCTCTTTGGGTCTGAGAGAAATTCCTCCATCTCTCCCCTGTCCACATCTATGTAAGCACCGCTCCGAGGGGAAACTGCCGCCACAGCGCCGTATTCATTCCGCCCGTTTCCCGCAGAGGAAAAATAAATGCGGTTCTTTTGACTCCTGCTCCAGTAGGGATTTTCCTCAATGCTGTCACCGTCCGTAAGCTCGTCATAAGCGGAAGCAGGCGGCTCCATCACCGCAATGTGAAGCTCTCTCGGATTTGACCCGAGACTCACCGCCATTTTGCCCTCATAGCAGTCGAAAGCCCCGAAATAAAGCTCGTTTCCCGAAAGGATAAGCCCCTCGTTCTCGTCCGTCCTGTCAAAGCTTCTCCGATACAGTGAGCAGGACTCGTCCAGCCCCACGCCGTAAATAAGCTCGCCCTTGTTTTCGCAAAGACCCGTTATCTTAGCGGAAATAACAGGCTCCCCCGTATTTGCCCTTGCCGCACCGGTAAACTGAGCGCCCGTACCGGAAGTTTTCCATTCTGTCCTACGGCGAATGCTCTCAAGGGTCTCCTTGTATTTGTTTATCCTGCCGCAGGGTATCTCAGATTTGTTTCCCCCGTCAATGCGGTATATCTTGTTTTCAGATGTGTATACAAGCTTCATAGGCTTCTCCTTAAATCAAAAGATGAACCGGGAATTTTCATTTCTCTTTATTCTTTATAATTTATTCTTTTAAGCTGAAAGAAAAACTCTCACTCCGATTTGCGAATGTGGTACTGTTAGTATGTACTTTGGGTCAGGCTTGTCTCAGCACAGACAGGTATGGCAACAGACCGAAAAATCGGAATCAGGCTGAGCCTGCAGCCACTCGTGCTGTAATTTTTTCGGGCGGCAAATTGTCGGCTCGGTAACGGTAGAAATAATATGCACCGCAAATGGAATATATCGCTCAGTATATTTGTATCGTTACCGAGCCGACAGTCTGATGTCCGAATAAATTACAGAACGTCTCGCCGCGGGGCGTCCCCCGCCGTCACCCGCCGATCTCAAACGCCGCCGCAGCCCAGCCGCCCGACTCACGAAGCTCGGTGCGGATAAAACCGTTTTTCTCCATAGCCGACATTACCTCGTCACATCGCTCGATAATGATTCCCGAGATGATAATCCTTCCGTGAGGAACGAGGAAATCCCCGAAAATAGGAGCCATAGCAATAAGAACGTCCGCCACAATATTCGCCGTAATAAGCTGATATCCGCCGCCAATTTTCTCCCTCAGAGCCTCGTCGGAAATGATATTTCCCGCATAAGTAACATACCTGTCACGTGAAATGTGATTTTTCTCCGCATTCTGCCCCGCAATGTTCACGCTGTTAAGGTCAATATCCACTGCACAGGCGCTGTCCGCACCCAGGAGCAGTGCCGCAATAGAAAGAATACCGCTGCCGCAGCCCATATCAAGCACCCTGTCCTTTTCGGAGAGATTTGTTTCCAGCAGCTCAAGGCAAAGCTGAGTTGTGTTGTGCCTGCCTGTACCGAAGGAGGAGCCGGGGTCGATCTCAAGGATAGTTCTCTCGTCATCAGCGTCGTAATTCTCCCAGGAAGGCTTGATAACAAGCTTTTCGCCTACTGTAAGGGGCTTGAAATACTGCTTCCAGTTGTTAGCCCAGTCCTCCTCACGGACATTTGAAAGCTCGCAGACAAGCCTGCCGAATTTTTTCTCGCTGTCCAGTGCCGCCAGCTCCGCCATCTCGGTCTTTACCATAGCCAGCATATCCGCACCCTGAGAATTGTCCGCAAGATAAAAGGTTACGCAGGTCTCGCAGTCCTTCAAATTCATAAGATCGTCGTCAATGTAATCCCAGTTGCCCGTCTTGTCATTCAGAAAATCCTCAAAATCCTTTGCGTCACGTATCTGAAAGCCCGTAACGCCCACATTAAGAAGTCTTCCGCAAACAGGGTCAATGCCCTCGGTGGTGGTGTATATATTTACTTCAGTCCAGTTCATAGTATTATCCTCCAAAATTTTTCTTATAAATTTGTATATATTTTCATTGCAGCAGACGGATCCCATCATTATACTTTATTCTTTATTCTTTTTTCTTTATTCTTTAAACAGACAGATAACTTTTTTAAATTATAAAGAATAAATTATATTGTTTCGGCGGAATGAGAGGGAACTATCTTTTTCAGTGCCCCCGACTGCTCCGAAAGCATTCTGCCCGAAGCGGCATATTCCTCCGAAGCATTTTTGCTTAAAAGCACAAAGCCCGAAATTTTCTCCATAGATTCCTCCGCCGAGGAAAGTGCCTCGGACTGCTTTTCGCAAAGCTTTGCCATAGCCATTGCGCCGGCTGTCATATCCTCCGCCTGCCTGAAAGCCTCCGAAGCGGAAACAGAAGCGGCTGCAACAGCGCCCGTACCCGTATCTATCCTATCGCCGCACCGCTTTACTATCTCAGCCGCCTGAGATGAAGCCTCGGCAGAGCTGAGCGCAAGACTTCTTGCCTCATCGGCAAGCTCCGCAAGACTTCTTCCCGAGCATTCGCCCTTTGCGGCGTTCATAGCAGCGCTTACCGCCAGCATATTTGCACGTGAAGCAATGTCCGCCGCCGTCTTTGCAAGCCCGTCCATCTCCTCCGCGCTTTCTCCCAGCATATCCAGAGCATTTTCCGCATTTTTAAGTTCCGAGGTGCAGTCCTCCATAAGCCTGCCGCTTTCCGTTCCAAGACTTCTGATATTCTCGGAGGATAAGCCTATCTCGGAAATAAGCGAACGTATCTCCCCAAAGCTGCCCGAAAGACTTTCAGCCGTTTCCTCCTGTTCAAGAGCGGCAGCAGAAAGCTCCTCCGCATTGTCAGAAACCCTCACCGACTCCGCCGAAACAAACTCCGCCCCGCGGTTTATCTGTGCGCTTATAAATCTGAGCCTTGCCTTCATCTTCCTTATTGCAGAAAGCACATTTTCGTAACGGTAAGGATATTCCCCGTCAGCTGCAGCGTCGGGGTCGCCGTCTGCAAGAATATTTATGCAGCTTACAGCATTTGCAATGGTCTCCTCCGCCTCCGCAAGGCGCTCGTCCTCCTCTGCTTCGGGAGAAGCAAGCTCATATTTATCCTCGGGAACAACCTCCTCAGGCTCCTCGGCTGCATTTTCTCTCAGCTTCTTGTCAATATACAAAGCAATAAAGGTCACCGCCGAAATACCCAGCAGACCCATTCCCACACATATGCGGGCATATCTTGAAGCCCTTGCCGATATGGTATCGGGGATATTTCCGTTCTCCGCCGAAAGCTCTGCAAGAAGCGTGTCCGTATATTCCGCCGCTGCCAAAAGCTTTGGCTGATACTCGCTGAAAAACACATTCCGCGCTATCTTCATATTTCCGCTGCCCACGCTTCCGAAAACAGCGTCTCTCACCTGAGAAGCGGCGATAAGCTCCTCAACAGGAGCAGCATCTCCCCATACGCCCTCCTCGGCATACAGAAATCCGTCCTCAAGGGCATCAAGCTCGCCCATTGCCGCCTCTATGTATTCATCTGCCGCTGTCCCGTCCGAAGAAGCCAGCGCCGCAAGGATATACCGTTCGGCAGAGAGAATATTGTCCCTCGCCGCAGATATCGCAGCACCGCGGGCGGCAGAATTTCCCGAGCATTCGGCGAAATATCCGCCCAGCCCCGTAACAGACCTCACAGAAACAAACGCCGTAAGCCCGATTGCCACAGCCGCCGCTATAAAAGCAGTCATAAGCACAGCGCTTAATTTGTTGCCTTTCATTTCATTCCCGTCTTTCTTATAAAAAATTTTCAAGCTAATATACTGAAATTATAGCACATTTTCCCGAAATCGTCAAGGGTACGGGCAATTTCGTATGTACTGCTCAAAAAAATTCATATAATTTTAATTCGTTATATGTTCACACTATGTCCACTTATCCCCGCAAAAAAATCATTATAATTTTATTTGGATATTTTAAGAAAGGACTGAGCAAAATATGGAAGAAACAGTTATTGAAACCACCGCCCCCGCCATTGTAAGCGAGGCGGAAAACGTAATGGAAGCCGTTTCAAGCGGCACCGTTGACAGCACAGTTTTAAAAGGCTTTTACGATGCGCTTATTGCCTATCTCCCAACCGTGGTAACAGCAATAATTATCTACATCGCAGGCAAAATAATCTCCAAAATACTTCTCCACATCATCGACAAGGCAATGGGCAGGAGCCGTATGGACGAGACTGCACAGGGCTTTCTCCGCTCACTTATAGGCATTGTATTCACCGCATTTGTAATAGTTATTACTCTCTCCACCCTGGGAATACCAATGACCTCCATCGTCACCACCATAGGTGCAGCAGGCGTAGCCGTGGCACTTGCCCTGCAGAACAGCCTTTCAAATGTGGCAGGCGGCTTTCTCATTCTTATGAACAAGCCCTTTGTGAAGGGCGATTTCATAAGCACAGGGGGAAACGAAGGCACAGTGGAGGATATCAGTATCCTCTCAACCAAGCTTCTCACCGTGGATAACAAGGTCATTTTCATTCCAAACAGTATGATATCCGGAAACACTCTCATAAACTACAGCAAAGAGGAAAAGCGCCGTGTGGACCTGAAATTCAGCATTGCCTACGAGGAGGATTTCAAAGAAGCCATAAAAATAATAAATGCCGTTATTGCCGAGCATAAGCTTATTCTGCCCCAGGACACACCCTTCGTCCGTGTCTCCGACCTTTCCGCAAGCTCTGTTGACATCACCGTAAGAGTCTGGACAAAGACCCCCGATTACTGGACAGTCTATTTCGACCTTATCGAGCAGGTCAAGACCGCCTTTGACCAAAGCGGCATTGAGATACCCTACTCCAAGCTGGACGTTCATCTCAAGGAAAAGACCTCAAAAGCTGTATAACAATTATAGCACATTTATTTCGATTTGTCAAGCTTTTTCAAAATATTTGTTTCATTTGCATAAAAACCGCCTTGTGAAGCCATTCATCTTCACAAGGCGGTTTGTTCTTTCAGCCTGTTCCCGCTGAATGTCTAAAAAAATTGCCAAAGCACTTGACAAACGGAAAATAATATTATATTATTATGTCATACGATATATCGTGACGCATAATATCAAAGGGAGAGACCTTATGAAATATGATTTCACAATGACAATGGCAAAGCTTTCCGCCGAGGAACTGGCAAGGCGTATTGAGGAAAAATATGCGGGGGGCTGGGAGCTATATGCCGTCAGCTACGACTGTGCTTCGTTTATCAGATCGACCCCCAAAAAGATCACAGCCTATGTAGAGCTTGGGGGATCCCCCGACGATGAGAAAAAAAGTCTCTACAAGGATTTCGGCTGGGAATATGTAACAGGCTCGGCTCTTTACAGCGTTTACATAAACGACTCGGACAGCCCCTATCCCGTCCATACCGACCTCACAGAAGCTGTAAGAAGTACGGTGCAGGGAGCGTATTCATCTATCGGCATTTTCCTGAGCTTCTTTCTCTGCTTTATGCTAATAAATCTTGGCTCCGCATTTTATTATTTTTGCCGTCAAAGCCTCGGATTTTTTGCATCCCTTGTGATATTTGATATCCCATATCTGCTGTACAGCTTTTATTATATTGCAAGGATCGCAAAAGCCAGCGTTAATGCAGCCTCGGAGCTGTCGGAAAAATGCGGACAAAGCACCGAAAGGCTGCAGCGGTTTTACAAGCTGTCCATCATACTGTCCGTCTGCTTTCTTATCATTACCGAAGTGATATGCGTGTGGGCTGTGTGCAGCGTATTATCGGAAATAATTTAAGGAGAGCCTTGGAATGAACACATCTGAACCTATGACCGAAGCAATGTATTATATTCTGCTTGCCCTGTACAGTCCAAAACACGGCTATGCCATAATGCAGGAGATCGAAAAAATATCAGGCGGACGTGTAAAAATGGGTCCGGGAACGCTTTACGGAGTGCTTACAAGGCTTGTTAAAAACGGGCTTATTGAAATGGTTGACAGCGACAGCAGACGAAAGATTTATAAGATCACTCCCGAGGGCGAAGCCGTACTGAAAGCAGAATTTGAAAGGCTTGAAAAAATGGTCTGCGACGGAAAGGAAATTCTTGCGAACAAGCGTCAATCCTTGTGATACTCCCTCTCTATCCACGTCATAAGCAGTCTTACTATCCTCTCCTGCTCATTCTCCGTCAGCGCCCTGCCCTTCGGCACACGATACCACTTTTCAAGGCACCCCCTGCAGCAGCATGCGCAGGCGTGCTGGGCGATAAAAACGGGGTGTCCCCTCATAGGAGTCTGCTTCCCGTCATTTGGGATATCAGCAGGGGCAAGACGGGCGGCAATGAAATCCCCGCAGTGCCTGCGGACAGTCTCCATTCCCACCCTGTCAATATATGCAATGTCCTTCGGAGACAGATGGAACCTCGACCGAAACTCCGACCTTTCAAGCTTCATAAGAGCCTGGTCAACGGTCTGCATACCCTCACTTCTCTCTTGAAACGTAATACTTATTGGGATAGTTTTCCATATCCACATAGACCTTCATAGAATCGCCCTTGACATAGGGGCGTGAATTTGGATGATAGGGTCTGCTCGTGAAGGTGAGCTGTCTGCCAAAGCCGTCTTCATATACAAATACAGCCTGATAATACCTAACATTGTTAACAGTCACATTTGACTGCTCCTCATTTGAATATTCGGCATAAATAAATTTGTCCTCGGCAATGAGACCGTTTATATATCTGCTCATTTTCAGCTCGAATATCAGAAAGCCCGCTCCTATGCCACCGAAAATAAGCCCTACTATCGCCATTATTCCCGAAAAGAGATAAGGCTCACTGCGGTTCTTTGAGGGGTTGTTGGGGTCGATAAGCATTTCCACCTCGTCTCCCTCTCTCATTCCCGAATTGTAGTGATCGAGCTCCTCATAATAGCTCTCGCCCTCATATTCATACTCAACGTAAACATCGTGATATGTCCGTCTCTTGCCGCTGCTGCTGCTCCTGCTTGTATGAGTCCTGATGTCGGAAATTGTGGCGGAAACGGGAACAGCGTCCTTTTTAAAATCCTCCC
This sequence comes from Oscillospiraceae bacterium, assembly GCA_017829005.1. GTDB lineage: Bacteria > Bacillota > Clostridia > Oscillospirales > Ruminococcaceae > Huintestinicola. Next base: position 17,134 of record JAGAJF010000029.1, read on the forward strand.
AGCTCACAACGCTGACTATGGGTACTATCAGAAAGGCAGCGCCGAACAGAAAAAATATCACACCGATAATTGTATGAACAAAGCTCCACTTGTAACGTTCCATAATTCCTCCGAAAAAATGCCCGCAGACTTCATTCGGGGAAGGTGCGGGCAATGTATTATTATCTTAAACTTTTAGCCGATAACGGGAACAGTCCAGCCGAATGTATCCTCGGTCTTGCCCCACTGGATACCTGTGAGAGTATCGTAAAGCATCCGGGAAACAGGGCCTATCTCGCCATTGTTGAGGGTCATTATCTTGTCGCCGTATTTCAGCTCGCCGATGGGAGAGATAACAGCAGCAGTGCCTGTGCCGAATGCCTCGTCAAACTTGCCCTCGTCATATGCTTTGATAAGCTCGTCGATCTCAAGATCACGCTCAGTTACCTTGTAGCCCTTGTGTCTGAGTATCTCGAGGCAGGATTTTCTTGTGATACCGCCGAGAATGGACTTTCTGTCGAGGCTGGGTGTGATGACCTCGCCGTCAACAACGAAGAATACGTTCATAGCGCCTACTTCCTCGATGTACTTGCGGTGAACGCCGTCAAGCCAGAGTACCTGCTCGTAGCCTGCCTTGTCAGCCTCCTCCTGAGCCTTGAGGGAGATAGCGTAGTTAGCGGCAGCCTTTGTGAAGCCTGTACCGCCTGTTACTGCTCTTACGTAATTCTGCTCAACGTATATCTTAACAGGAGCAAGACCTGCCGCATAGTATGCGCCAACGGGAGAACACATAATGCAGAAGATAAGGTGCTTTGCAGGGTGAACGCCCAGCATAGGGTCAACCGCAAAGATAAAGGGACGGATATAAAGCGAAGTTCCGTACTGATGGGGAACCCAGTCAGCGTCCACCTCAACAAGCTTCTTGATAGCTTCAACACAGAATTTCTCGTCAATCTGAGGAATGCAGAGACGGTCATTGGACACGTTCATTCTTGCCATATTCTGCTCGGGACGGAAAAGCTGTATCTTACCGCTCTCCGTTCTGTAAGCCTTGAGACCCTCGAAATCTGCCTGACCGTAGTGGAGGCACATGGAGGAAGGCTCCATAGGGATAGGTCCGTAGGGAACTATTCTTGCGTCATGCCAGCCCTGTCCCTCGTCATAGTTCATAAGGAACATATGGTCGGTGAATATTTTGCCGAAGCCCAGCTTAGACTCATCGGCAGGCTTTGCCTTTGGCGATGTGGTTTTAGTGATCTTGATCTCCATATCAAACATACTCCTTTTATGTAAAAATGGCTTTAAACCTAAATTTATATAATTATACCATATTCTCCCGAAATTTTCAAGTAAAAGTTATATAAAAACCTATTGCATTTTTTATTTCTTTGTGGTATAATATACAAGTCACAGGAAAAATGTCTCCGTAGCTCAGCAGGATAGAGCGTTCGCCTCCTAAGCGAAAGGCCGTGGGTTCAAATCCCGCCGGGGACGCCACACATTCAAAGTCCGTTTTACGGGCTTTTTTTGTTATCTTTATTCTTTTAAAGCAGCATCATTTTAAAGAATAAATTATGAAGAACATTCGAAACCTGCGGAACTATATAATTTACTGCAAAACGGACTGCCCCGCCAAAAAGCGGAAAGCAGTCCGTTTTAATTCTGTGCATTATCCGAAAGCCTGAGAGTTTTGGCAAAAAGCTCCTCGTCATCGTACATATTTCCGATGACCTTCACCGCCGCACCCTCGGCAGGGAGCATATCGAAGCCGAAAAACATATAAAGGGGCATAGCGTTCAGCGTCTTTGAAGCGTCATCGTAAAACTGAACACAGAAAATTCCCCCGTTCATAAACACAACGCCCTCAATTCGGGAAAGCTCCTCTCCGCCCTCGGGGATATCGGCATAAACTGTGCGCTCGGGCAGTTCGTCCTCAGTGTCAGAAACGATTTCGGAAGGCTTGTCAGCGGTGGGAACGCCGCCCGAAAATCGGCAGATGCGGATAATATCCCCCTCGAATATGTCCCGTTTATTCCCGTCCATAAAGCCCGAAGCCAGACCGAGCGTGTCGATATGCACAGGCTCCATTGCATAAACACCCTCACCCGCCTTGCGGTCAATTATGGAAAATGCACCGTCAGCGTCACGGCAGAGAACGCCCTCAGCCCATTTATCTTCGGGAGGAGCCACGTTCTTGAAAACGATCTGCGCTCTGAAAATGCTGCATGGATACAATGTTTGATATCTTTTCAAAGACAAAACAGCCCCTCCCTTCATTTAGTGTATAAAAAAGCTATTGTATATTATATCACACCTTTCCATAAAATTCAATAGTAATTTTGCATATACTTAAAATTTAAATTTCTGCACTAATTAAATAAAGCGGCAGACAATTTTTGCCTGCCGCCAAAGCATCAATATTTTTTCAGCACCGAAACCGCGCCGATAACTATCTCCGAAGCCTTTTCAAGGTTTCTGCCGAGAAGCTCGGAATCCTTCTGGGATTTTGCCATTTCCATTGCTGCCGCAACGGTCTCTCTGCCCACCTCGACCTGGGTGCGGTAGATCTCGTCAAGCTGAGAAGCCGCAAATTCCTCAAGGTTTTTGTAGCACACCTTCAGGTCCTTGATGGTGTTGTTTCTGATATCATCGTAATTCTCCAGAGCGGAGTCGATTATCTCAGACTGCTGCTTCTTTTTGAGAATGTTCTTGAAGAAGGGTATGGTGGTGGAGGGGAAGCCCATTTCACGGTCTGCTCCCTGAGAAGCTGCCTCTCTTATCTTATCCGCAACAAAGGTGTTCACGTTCACCGTTTCGCTGCAGGATATCCTTGCCCCTGCAAGATTTGCAATTCCAAGCTTTCTGGAAAGCTCGGCAGCCATATCGTTTATTACGTCGTTCAGACGGGAATGATGTATCTCAAGGCACTTTCTGTATGCCTCGCCAACCTTGTCCATAAGATAGGAGTAGAAATGTCTCTCCACGTCCTCGTCCTTGGCGGTGGTGCGGCAGGCAAGAATGTCCTCTCTGAGCTTTGTAAAGAACTCGTACATCCAGTGCTCGGCTTCCTGCATCATCTCGGTGATGGAGAGGATTATCTTGGGCTTCTGGCTTTCAAGAGCCGCCGCAAGTGTGGTACATTCACGCTCGAAATCTACAGAAAGCTTGTCCAGATTTTCCCTGTCCATCTTCATCATATCGCTTATCATATTGAGACGGTTCAGGGTGTCGGTGAGCATAAGTCTCAGCATGGAGAATACTCTCTGAGTGCGGATAGTGTCCTTCTGAACGATTATCTCTCTGGAAAGAGCCAGTTCGAATTTAAGGAACTGGTTTTCGTAATAATCCTGGAAGCCCTTGATATCGGGGCGGTTGAGACCTATCTTTCTGCGGTACTCGTCAATGCCGCTTATGCCGTATACCTCGGCGTTGGGGATTATCTGAGAGCATATCTCGCGGATACGTCCCACTACCTTTTCGATGTCCTCCATAGAGTCCATAGCGTCTATCATATTCACAAGCACAAATATCTTGCTGAAATTCTGGGGAACGATATGCTCGGCTATGAAGAACTGCTCCGACTCGGAAAAGGGCGACAGAGCGGAAGCCACGTAGATAAGAGCGTCCGCCTTGATAAGGAAATCCTTTACCTGCTTGTCAAGGTCGTCAAGGTCGCTGAGACCCGGGGTATCAACTATCTGAATTTCCTTTAATATGGGGGCGTCACTTCTTACATCAACAAAGTCAAGCTCTCCGGGGAAGAAATCCATCAGGTCGGAAAGCCTGTCACGGCTCAGATCGTCGGGGGTGAGGGTTACTCTTTTTCCGTTTTTGAGCACAGCCTCCACAGAGGGTCTTTCACCATAGGAAATGCAGTTTACCGTAAAGGTCTCGGGGGCTACGTTAACGGGGGCAATGGATCGCCCTAAAATTGCGTTGATTATTGTACTTTTTCCGCGCTTGAAATCGCCCGTTACCATAAGAGAAAA
>JAGAJF010000030.1 GCA_017829005.1 Oscillospiraceae bacterium
AGTTTATTTGATTCCTTTTCTGAAATATATTATAGATAAAACGATCGCACCAAATTTCAAGTGCAATGGTTCCGCCAGCGTTTATTTTGCCATTCTTTTATGAACATAAGAAATTGCATTTTGTTTATTCACTATTATCCTGCTCATCAAATGTTCAGCTTTGGTAAGACTTCTTTCTTTGTATCGCCCTGCCTCCCATAATAAACGCAAATCCCAAAACGGTCAAAACCAGGTATGCCGCCAGCCCAATAAGCAATGCGATAATAAGGCTCATTTCTTCATCCGGGAACAATCCGTACACAAAGCTTCCCGTAAACAGGAAGCGGATATAATCGAACACAAGATACATCATTACAAAGGCAGGCGCTAATAACACGCTACTCAGCCTTACGTCTTTTTCGCCCTTAAAAAACAGATAAGCCCCTATTACCAACAGCGGATTTATAACGTGCAGGAAAAACATTCCGCCGCTGAAATTGAAATGTGCAAACCCCGACAGAGTTCCGCCCACAGAAACAATAAAGACAATACCGATCGTTACTGCCTCTGTCAAAAACAGAACTCCGGGCAATTCCTTATGCATTACTGTTACAACAACTGCGTCAGCGATAAACACTGATGCTCCAGCGATATTTGATATAAAAGTCAATTCATACATATATTGCGCCTGAGGGATATATGTATATAAAGCTGAAGCCAGCAATAATGATCCAACTATAAATTCAAAGATTATTGTTTTTTTCATATTCATTACCCACCGGTATTTTCTCATGCGCCAATAAAGCTAACGTTCGTTTTCTGTTTGCAATTATAACACACTTCTGTACTTTTGTCAAGACAGACTTTCCGGAATTGACCGCTTTTGTTTTCCGATGAAATCGGACACTGCTTTTTTTACTTCCTCAGAATGCCCCGTCATAAGATGTCCGCCTGTTTCAAAGGAAACAAAAGTACAATTCTGAAAACGTTCAAGCGCATTTTCCACATCTTCATAGCTTGCCAGTTTATCGTCCTTTGAATGTAAAATAAGCGTGGGCGCCTGAATTTCCTCAATTCTGTAATCGTCAAAATTTCTCGCCATATCGGGATTTGTCACGCCGGCGTCCAGAACAACGCCGTCCTTTCGCTCGCCGACGGGGAGCATGCTGTAAATCGTTGACGGTTCCATTCCCATGACAGGCTCAAATAACGGGCTCAGCAAAAACATAGCATAATCATTGCAAAGAAAAGCAGGCGGACCTGCGTATTCGGCGTATTTTTCGGGCTTTTCGGCATACGGCATTGCGGAGCAGTACAAAATCAAGCCTTTTGTTCTTTCGGGATAATCGAGAGCAAACCGAATGGCGATACTGCCGCCTGCCGAGGTCGCGAGCAGATAAACCTTGTCAATGCCCAGCCTGTCAAGTAACTCAGCGTATGCAGAAGCCTGTTCTGCAGGAGTTCCTTTTCCCGAAACGGCACTTCCGGGATAACCGAACCTTGACGGAGCAAGTATTCTGAAATCAGGAACAAAGTCCTTACAGGTATCAAAAGCCTGGTCATAACCGCCGAAAATACCGTGAACGGACAGAATCACCTCTCCGTCACCCTCGTCAACATAGGTCATTTTTCCATAACTCAAATCAGCGGTTTTGGCGTTATAAGACAAGAGCCGCTTATCTCCCTCTTTTACAGAAATTCCGCAGCGTATTCCCTGTATGAGAAGATATAGGACGATCACAAAAAGAACGGCAAACAAAACGATCAAAGCGATACTCATCTTCTATTCACCCCTTTTCCGACTACATTTCCCCATTTTCTTTCATCTCCCGAAAACATTCTTCAAGATACCCGAGTCCGTTCATCATTTTACCGGACAGGCAAAAATATTCCTCGATCTCACGTTCTGTAAAATCTCTGAACAGCGACCGATGTACCTTTTCCTCCATCTTTTTGCTGTTCTCAATAATTTTCTTCCCCTTTTCTGTAATCCAAACGCATAAGCTCCGTCCGTCTTTTTTGGAGGGTTCAAGAACCACATATCCTGCCTTTTCAAGAGAAACCGCCAGCTTTTTTATATTCTGCCGTGTACACCCCAGCATTTTAGCTAATGTCGATAAATCGGGCGGAACATCATAAGCATCTGCAACGACCATCACCAGCCATTGCTTGCAGGTCATCTCTTTCAGGTATCTGTCCATAATGGCATGAAGTCGGTTTTCCTGCACAAAGACGCCGGAAAACAATAGTTTCTTTTTCCAGACTATATCAATTTCTTTTTTATCGGATCTCATATATTTCTCCCTCTCAGCCGAATTTACGCAACTTGTTACGCTTTATATTATAGCAACTTGTTACGCATTTGTCAAGGGGGATTAAAAAAATTACATTGATAATTCCATCGGCTTCGGAGACAATTACAGGAAGCCGGTGCCGGACAGCGTGTGCGATTTCTTGCCAAACGCGGCTTCAACCAGTAACATACACAAACATACCCTCCGGAATGACCCGGAGGGTATTGTTTTATTTCAGCTTGAACGTCCCGACAAGCTCCTTTAGCATTCCAGCCTGACCGGAAAGCTCCTCGGAAGCTGCGGCGCTCTCCTCGGCGGTGGCAGAGTTGGACTGCACCACTCCGGATATCCTGTTGATGTCTGAGTTGACGCTTTCCGCCATTTCCTTCTGACGGTTGCAGGACGCGGTGATGTCGTCCATTATCTTCTTTACCGAGGCAGTGTATTCGCCAAGCGTCTTCATTGCTTCGGCGGTCTGCCCGGTTATCTCAGTACCGCTGTTCACAGCGTCCACTGAGCTTTCAATAAGCCTTGTCGTATCTCCGACTGCCTCTGCGGACTTACCGGCAAGGTTTCTTACCTCGTCCGCCACCACTGCAAAGCCCTTGCCTGCTTCGCCTGCCCTAGCCGCCTCGATAGCCGCGTTGAGTGCCAGTATGTTCGTCTGGAACGCTATGTCCTCAATAGTGCCGATGATATTGCTTATCTTACCTGAGGTTTCGTTTATGTTGTTCATCGCCTCGGTAAGCGTTTCCATCTTCCGGTTGACCTCCTCCACAAACGCGGAGGTCTTGTCCATCAACTCCCGGGCACAGTCGCAGTTATCGGCGTTCTGCTGTATCTGGGTCTGGATATTGCCGATATTTTCCGCAAGCTGCTCGACAGAAGCACTCTGCTCCACAGTACCCTGTGAAAGCGTTCCTGCCGCCGCTGCGACCTGTCCGGAACCGGAGCTTACCTGATCTGCGGCAGCGTAAATATCCGACA
>JAGAJF010000031.1 GCA_017829005.1 Oscillospiraceae bacterium
AATAAGCATTGTCGGAGATGATAGTTTTGGCAAAAAAGGGTCTTGATAAAAATGCGGTCATTGCAAGTGCAGCCGCTCTTGCAAACGAAAAAGGGCTTGATAATGTGACATTAAAGGATCTGGCAGACAGTCTGGAAATACGCTCCCCCTCACTCTATAACCACATTTCGGGGCTTAATGAGCTTAAACGGGAGATCATGCTCTACGGCTGGAAGCAGGCGGAGGAAAGTATACTCCGAGCCGCAGAGGGAATTAACGGTTATGAAGCGATCAGAGCCATGTGCAGGGCGTTTTACAGATACTCCTCGGAAAATAAGGGCGTTTTCAGTGCAATGCTCTGGTACAACAAATATGCCGATGAAGGCTCAATGGAAGCCACCTCAGGACTGTTTTCACGGCTGTACAAAATTATGGAGGACATGGGCATTTCCCGTGAAATGACAGAACATCTGATACGAACTCTCAGAGGATTTCTGGAAGGCTTTGCTCTGCTGGTGAATAACGGTGCTTTCGGTCACCCTGCGGACATTGACGAAAGCTTTGAGGTGTCACTTGACGTGCTTATCGAGGGAATAAAGGCTGCAGCCCGAAAGGAGTAAAATGAATATGAACAGATTTTTTGAGCTTGAAACACAGATGTGGAATAGTGCAATGTCGGGAAACAGAGAGGAGTTTCTGAAGCTTGTCTCTCCCGAAGCGGTAATGGTATGCGGAGGGTACCGCTGCTCGGGAGCGGAATATGCCGAGCTGATAAAGGACTTCGGTATCTCTTCATCTGAAATATCGGACTTTGAGGTCACCGCCGAAAACGATGGACTTGCATCGGTTCATTACATTGTAAAGACCTGTGCCGACAGTCCCGAAAACGCCGATCTGGCAGGAGTATTTCACGTGGCTTCCGTTTGGAAAAAGCAGGGCGGAAAATGGCAGCTGGTTTTTAATATGGATTCAAGGATATTGGAGAGATGATATATGAATGAAAAAGCAGAAAAATTCTGGCAGGATTTTTTGACAGACACAGGCAGAGACCCTAAACTCAGATATTCCGAATGCTTCCATTTTGAGCTGACGGAATACTGGGCAAACGAGCTTCTCCGCCTTGTGCTTGAGGGCAAGAAAAAAGCGACTTCAAGCAGCTTGTGGGGATATGAGCTTGAAGGCGACAAAATTCCCCAAAAGGGCGAGCTTAGCATTGTCACAGACTGGAACGGCGAACCCCGGTGCGTTATTGAGACTACCGATGTGACCGTTATCCCCTTTAAGGATATCACCTTCGACCTTTGCAGCCGTGAAGGCGAGGACGACGATCTGCAGTCATGGCAGGAGGGTCACAGAGCATTTTTCACCGAGGAAGGCAAGGAGCTTGGCTACGAATTTTCCGAGGAAATGCCTGTGATATTTCAGGAGTTTAATGTGGTTTACAGAAAGGACGGAGAAGAATGAATACAGATTTCATCAGACTTACGGACGAGATGATAAATACGGAATTATTCGCCGATTTCCACAGACATCAGGTGGTTACAAAATGCCACAGAAAAATAAACGGCGAATGGGTCATTATTGACAATCCCTTTGTGGAGGACTGGGGTGAAAAGGAGTTTGAATGTCTTGTAGAATGTCTGAAAAACACCGTCCGAACAGGCGGCGTGGTCATCGGCGCTTTTGACGACTCAAAGCTTGCGGGGCTTGCCTCGGCGGAGAATACATTCTTCGGCAGCAAGGGGCAGTATCTTGAGCTTTCCTGCATTCAAGTCACCGAAGAACTTCGGGGCAGCGGTATCGGCAAAAGGCTGTTTCGGCTCATATGCGAATGGGCGAAGGAAAAAGGTGCGGAAAGACTTTACATATCCGCTCATTCATCGGTGGAGAGCCAGAGCTTTTACAAGGCAATTGGCTGCACAGAAGCCGAGGAATACAGCCCTGAACACGTGGAAAAAGAACCCTTCGACTGTCAGCTTGAATACGTATTATAAGGAAGAATATGGCTATGGACTACATTAAACTCACAAAAGAAAATATTGATAAAGAACACATATGCTGTGCCATTTCAAATAATAAAGATGTGCAGGTCGCTTCAAAAAAGGCATGGCTTATGGACCGTTTTGACGATGGACTTGTTTTCTTAAAAGCTGATGCCAGAGGAAAATGCTTTATTGAGTATATCCCTGCCGAAAATGCATGGGCGCCTGTCAAAGCGCCCGGATATATGTTCATCGACTGCTTCTGGGTATCGGGTCAGCTCTCGGGCAAGGGCTACGGCAGCGAGCTTCTCGATATCTGCATAAAAGACAGCAGGGAAAAGGGCAGAAAGGGGCTGTGTGTGATATCCTCGGAAAAGAAGATGTCATTTCTGTCAGACCCGAAGTTCCTTACCAAAAAAGGATTTATGAAGTGCGACACTGCCGAGCCATATTTTACCCTTATGTATCTCCCATTTGAGGAAAATGCGGAGCCGCCGAAATTTGGTGAAAGCGTAAAAGCTCCCCATATTCCCACAGACGGCTTTACTCTTTATTACACCTGTCAGTGTCCTTTTAATGCCAAATACGTGCCCATAATAGAAGCTGCCGCCGCTGATAATAATATACCATTTAAAAGTATAATGATAGACAGCTGTGAAAAAGCACAGAATGCACCGTCGGCGTGGACGGTCTCCGCACTGTTTTATAACGGAAAATTCATTACCCACGAAATACTGTCGGAGAAAAAATTCCTGTCAATTGCACAAAAGGTGAAAGGATAATATTTATGGAAGTAACATTACTGAGAGATCACCCCGGGAAAACCGTCAATGCCGCAGAGTGGTTTCACGAAAAATGGGGTGTACCAAAGGAAGCATATCTTGAAAGTATGGAGGAATGTGTCAAAAACAAATGCGCCGTACCGCAGTGGTATATTATTGAAGAAAACGGAAAGATAATTGCGGGAATGGGTGTGATAGAAAACGATTTTCACGACAGAAAAGACCTTGCTCCCAATGTCTGCGCCGTTTATGTGGAAAGCTCCCATCGGTGCAGAGGCATTGCGGGATATCTGCTGAACTTTGTCTGTGAGGATATGCACAGCAAAGGTATTGACGTGCTTTATCTCGTGACCTCTCATAACGGATTTTACGAAAGATACGGCTGGGAGCATTTCTGCAATGTCAGCGAGGACAATGGAACAATTTCCAAATTGTACAGGCATATTTATAAATAAGTTTCAGACCTGTCCCGAAAAATTTTTACGGGGCGGGTCTGTTTGCACTCTTCTCATTGGCAAAATAATTATTCACGATTGACAAATCACGGAGAATGTGGTAATATAATAGATGTATCAGTGTAAATACTGCGGTTATCCTTTTGGGGAGCCGATAATCTGTAAATAAAGGAGTAATAAAGCTATGGAACCCATTAAGCTTAAGCCTGCCTTCAAAGACTATCTCTGGGGAGGCACACGTCTCAGAGACGATTTCGGAAAGGACTGCGATTTTGAAAAGATCGCCGAAAGCTGGGAGCTTTCCTGCCACAAGGACGGTAATTCCGTTGTTGCGGAGGGCGAATTTGCAGGTCTTACCCTGGCGGAATACATTGAAAAGAACGGCAAAAAGGTTCTCGGAACTAACTGCGACAAATTTGAAAATTTCCCTATCCTTATCAAGCTTATTGACGCTAAGGACAACCTCTCCGTCCAGGTACACCCCGACAACGAGTACGCAATGCGTGTTGAGGGCGAGTACGGCAAGACAGAGATGTGGTACATAGTTGACTGCGACGAGGGTGCAACTCTTCTTTACGGCTTCAAGCACGAGATATCCAAGGAGGAGTTCAGGGAGAGAATCGAAAATAACACTCTTCTTGAGGTGACAAATGCCGTTCCCGTTAAAAAGGGAGATGTGTTCTTCATTCAGGCAGGCACTCTCCATGCTATCGGCAAGGGTATCCTTATTGCCGAGATACAGCAGAATTCCAACACCACCTACAGAATTTACGATTACGGCAGAGTAGGTGCAGACGGCAAGCCCAGACAGCTTCATATCGACAAGGCTGTGGACGTTACAAACCTCTGCCCAGCAAAGCCCTACCCCGTTACTGACCCCGTTCAAAAAGATGGCTGGAGCGAAAAGCGCCTTTCCTCCTGCGAGTATTTTACTGTTGACGCTCTTGAGATAGACACACGTGCTTCGCTTGAGGCTGACAACAAGAGCTTTGTTCATATCCTTGTGACCGAGGGCGGCTGTGTATTCTCCGCCGAAAACAGCTCTGCTGCAGAGCTGGGAAAGGGAGACAGCCTTTTCGTTCCCGCAGGTCTCGGCAAATTTGAGCTTACAGGCAGCTGCAGTGCGGTAATGACTCATATCGACTGATTTTTTAATGGTGAATTTCTATGGCAAAAAGACAATTATTTGGTGACGCAGGCTTTTATAAAAAGATTCTTCTTATCGCCGTTCCCATAATGATACAAAACGGCATCACAAACCTTGTGGCTCTCCTTGACAACATTATGGTGGGACAGCTGGGCACGGAGCAGATGTCGGGTACAGCGATAGTAAATCAGCTTCTCTTTGTGTTTAATCTGACGATTTTCGGCTCGCTTTCCGGGTCGGGAATTTTCGGGGCGCAGTTTTTCGGACAGGGAAATACCAAAGGAATAAGAGACACCTTCCGATTCAAAGCAGCTACGGGAATAACCGTGCTTGCTGTAGGAACAGCTATACTGTCCTTTTTCGGTAC
>JAGAJF010000003.1 GCA_017829005.1 Oscillospiraceae bacterium
ACGATATCATTAACAGAGCGGAAAGCCGCAAGAACACCCTTATCGCCGAGCATGAGATAACCAGAGCCGCTCAGGCAAAGGCAGCAGAGATCGAAAAGCAGGCGCTTATGAAGGCAAAGACCGTCAAGAACGCTGCCGACGAATACATCGTTGACACCCTTTCCAAGGCGGAAGAGACCCTTGCAGCTACCCTTACTGCCGTAAAGCGCACCAAGAGCACCATAAAGGCTCCCAAGCCTGCTGTTCCTATGAACAATATCGCCCAGCAGCCCCCCCAGAGATAAACCGTCCCCCGAATGGGGACGATCCCCCATATAGCGGCGGCTATCGGTCAAATAAATATGTAATTCAAAAATATTTTTTCAGGAGGAGCATATCTATGAATGAAAACCTTTACACAGTCCATATGGGCAAGGCAAAGTGTGCCGTTGACTTAGGAGACGGTTCCGAGAGAGGCGAATACGTAAACCAGGACTACATACTGCACAAAATGGGCAGACCCCACCGCAGCATAAGCCTTATGTACTGCTATTATCCCTTTGATGAGCAGTTCCCCGGCAGAATTTCCGAAGTCATGAAGGACGCTGATGTGTCATTCCAGTGGGATTACCCCTATGATGATTATTTCACCTACAAGGGCGGTATCGGCGGAAACCTGAACGATGAGCCTTTCACCTGTATGAGAGACGTTCGCCGTCACGGTCAGGACGTTACCCTCACCCTCACCGTTGACCCCCACTGCACCGACGAGCAGCTTATTGCCATTGCAAAGGATCTCAGTACCTTCGGCAGAATGATGCTGAGGATCAACCACGAGGCCACAGGCAACTGGTTCAGCTTTACAAAGAGGGCTTCCTACAAGGAAATAGGCGATTTCTTCGTTCATTTCACGGATATTATCCACGAGTATGCTCCCAATGTGAAGACTATCATCTGCATAGGCGGCATTGAAGACCTGAACAAGACCGAAATGGAAAAGGAAGAGGAGTTCAAGGCTACTATCCCTGCGGCAGATATATGGTCGGTGGACAAGTATATGGCTCTCCATTGGGGCTGGCCCTATGATGTTGCTCTCAGAGGCGGCACGTCTCACTCGAGAAGCAAGGTAAGAGAGACCTATGATAAGACCAAGGCAAGCTTTGAAAGATACAAATTCCTAAACGGCGGCGAGGCAAAGCCCATGGTAATGAGCGAGTTCAATGCCGACGGAGATGTTACAGGAGCATACGACCAGGCGGCTATGGTAAAGGAATTCTGCGACATTCTCGTTAACGAAAAGGCTGACTGGTTCTCGGGCTTTACTATGTATCAGTTCAGAGACAGAGGCCGTCTGGGTCTTGAGATAGAGGACCCCAACAATCCCGATGTGGGCATCGAGCAGCCCGTTATGCAGACATACAAGGAGATAATCCACTCCGACTGGTTTATGCCCGAAATGACCGAGACGGAGACGGATAACAAAGTCCCCGTTACCCTCAGATGGGGCGGCGCAGAGGACGCTGACGGCATTGCCATCAAGCTTCATTTTGAGAAAAATCCCCATTTCTGTGAGGTTGTTTTCGAGGACGAGGGCAACTATATGATGGAGATAAACGGCAAGTGGTTCTACAAGTCTCCCAAGGCTAAGACCATCGACCTTATGAGCGCATTTTACGAGAAGCCTCTTGAGGGCGAATGCGATATGACCCTCAAGATATTCGCTCCTCCCGCAAGCGGCGAGAATGACCCCTCTCAGGGCGCTGACTGGGCTGAAAACTATTACTATACAATGGAAAAGCTTCCCAAGGTAAGGCTGGAATTCGAGCCTGTGGAGCTGTAATAAAAAACATATCGGGCGACAGGAGACAGTCTCTCCTGCGCCCGTATTCTTTTGACATACTCTACAGATATCACGTTAATATTTACTACACAACTATACAAATTGCTGTGTTTTTTTAAATTTTATCAAACACTTTTACCGTTGACTTGTCAAATATTGTATGATATAATTATGATAAATATGATTATATCATTTTGGGGAAAGGATATCACGGTTATGACCAGGATCGAAAAAGCTGTTGCGCTTATCGTAGGAATGATTATTGCTGTCATTACCGCCGTAACACTTATTATTTCAATCTCACTCTCATCAAACCATAACGACAATACTCACGGCACAATGACCGATATAGGCATAAATGTACTTCTGAAGACTGTTGAGAATAAAGACGAATACCTCAAGACTCTGTTTGAAGTATGGAAAGGCACCAACTCACGCAACAACGCCATTGCCAGCGCTCTCAAGAGCGGATATTCGGGCAAGCTTTCCGAAATGTATTCCAATTCAAGTGCTGATGAGTTCACCTTCGCTTATTTCACCGATGCCCAGGGCAACAAGCTGTGGGCAAGCGATAGCTGCAAGCTTTCAGGCTTTGATGTTTCAAGAGCCTTGGCTGACGAGGAATTCTCCGGCTTCTGCTGCGATGAAAACCTGCCCCTGAGCTATGTTTACGTTACTCCTGTTTACTACGATGCCAACGGATTTTCAAATCTGGTGGGAGTTGTGGTAATGGGCTACAACCTTTCAAATTCCGAAGTTCTTGACCCCATCAAGGAGCAGATTAACAGCGAGGTAAGCCTTATTGCGGGCAGCTCCGTCATTGCCACCACCTTCACCGATGAAAACGGTGAGAGGGCGGTAGGTACGGAAATTGAACCTAAGATATATGACAAGCTGATGACCGACGGCGAACCCGTTACAGGCAGAGCAAAAATGCAGGGCGGCGAGTATTATATCAGGTACGAGCCTATCACAGATGTTAACGGAAATATTTGCGGCGCTTTGTTTGCAGGTATGTCCACCGCCGAGAGCGACAAGTCCTTCGGACAGGTCATTGTTACTGCCGCTATTGCTGCGGTGGTGATACTCATTGCGGCTATAATCCTTATCGGCGTGTTCATAAAGAGAGTTATTGCCCGTCCTATCGTGGAGCTCAACAGTCTTGCCGAGGATATGAGCAAGGGTCGTCTCAGCGCCCCCGAAAGCGGATATAAATTCGGAAACAACGAGCTTGGTGATTTCGCTGCTGCTCTTCATAACACGAAAAACAGTCTGAACAGCTACATAATGGACATTACCGATATACTTGAGGCTATGGCGGACGGCAATTTCACAAAATGTCCTTCCGTTGAATACTCGGGAGATTTTGAGCGTATCGAGCGCGCCTTCGGAGATATCAGGCAGGAGCTTTCCGAAATTGTCCACAACATCAGCCGCTCCTCGGAGCAGGTATTGTCAGGCTCCTCCCAGATGGCAG
>JAGAJF010000032.1 GCA_017829005.1 Oscillospiraceae bacterium
AAATCTATGAGGCAGAAACGTATGGTTGTTTCTTTTAGCCCTGTTAAATACCTTGATTATGTGCTTTCTCTGTAGTTGATTACAAAAAGGTTACATTTTCTCCGCTGTTGGGGAGGATAAATTTTCATGCGTATAGTCTGTCATTAAGCCAATATTTACTTGACATTTGTATTAAATCATAGTATAATGTATTAGAATATTTTCATAATTGCCAATTGTTGGAGGGTACTATTATATATGAAAAAAACACTGAACAAAACCACTGTCTGCATCGCAGTGATCACTCTTGCGGCATTGGCAGCAAGAATCCTTTGCTGTTTCTGGGGACGTCCTATGATCCTGCACCCGGATGAACCGGTTATTGTAAATGAAGTTATGGATATGCTTTCTCGTCATTCCTGGGAATCCTTCCGCTACGATCGCCCCGATCAGTTTGAGATCAAATGTGATGCGATTCTGTTCACTATTGTGTCCTGGATCAAGTATGGAATGCCTGCATATACCGCAGCCAGTGAACACAGAATGGCATTTTTTATGTTAGGACGAGCATTTACGGCATTCTGGGGAACGGCTCTTATCCCTCTTTCTGCTGCTTTTTGCAAACGGCTGTGCCGAAACAAAGAGATCAATTCCGACCTTGTACAGATCTCCGCTGCTGTTCTGACCGCTTTTGCTTCCATATTTGTACAGCATTCTGCATATGTCACTCCCGATATAGTGCTTACCTTCTTTGTTTTCCTGTTCGCTTATTTCTGTATGCGGTATATTGATGAGGGAAAACTGAGTGATCTGGTGGTTTGTGCGATTTCCACAGGTATCGGCATTACAATTAAATACCCTGCTGCGATTTTGTGCATTATGATCGCTTTTATGATAATATACAGAGCTATTAAAGAAAAAAAATACATTCATATTATTCAATATGGTGCATCAAGCATTGTATTGATTTTGGCAGTAATGTTTGTTATTGTCCCCAATCTTTTCACCGATATTGGAAGTGTGATAGAAGAAATCCATCAACAGGCACGTTCCGGACATCTCGGTGCGGACGGACTCGGTTTATTTGGAAATATGTGGTTCTATTTTACAACTGTCGCTGAAAATATAGGCTGGATCTCTGTCATTCCTTTTGCAGCGGGACTTGTATGGTTATTCCGCAATCCGTCATCATCTAATTTATCACTTTTGACAGGAGCTGTGTTCTGGTTCTGTCTTAGTGTAATGCCACTGCACTGGGTACGCTGGGGCATTCCTATGTATATTTTTTACTTTATAGTAACTGCAATAGGAATAGGCGCTTGTCTGAAATGGAGCAAGGAGCTCATCGCTGTGAAAAAGGTTCCTGGAAAAATTTGTCTTACAGCAAGCTGTGCGGTTTTAGCTTTGCTGTATCTTAATTCGGGGCTTTCCGCAGCGGCAATTACAAAGTTGAGCCTTAAAGAGGATACTCGTCTTACAGCTGCTGCATTTTGCGAAGAAAACGGTATTACTAAAAATAATTGCTTCTACGAAGGGTATACGCCATTTGCCCCCTATAGCGCAATACAAGGCACCGGCTTTTTCTTTCTGACGGAAGAGGGAATCAATGTTAGAACGGCTAATGCTGCAAAAAATTATTTTATGATGAGCAGTTCGTTTTCAAGCCGTTATTATGCCGAACCGGAAAGATATAAAAATCAGATCGCAATATACAACGGACTTAATGAACGTTATAAGCTGATTTACGAAGCATATCCTGACGGAAATTATATACAGAAACCGTGGGCAGCAGGAAATATCGTTTATTCTTTATCATATCTGATAAATAATTCCGGTCTCGCAGGAAATGAAATGTATATTTATGAAATGCAGCCTGAATTTGTCTCCATTGCTTCTGTTCAGCAAAGCGGTCAATATCTGTCCATCACAAAATCCGATAAAGGTTCTTATGCTTCTCTTTCCTCTGAAAAAATGTCTTGGTGCCTTTCTGATACAGAATTAGGCGGTAAAGCTTTTGGTTATTCCACATCAAGTTGGGTATTGGATTGGACGTCATCACCCCTGTTTCTCAGCAAATCTTCAGGAGCGGAAACCGAAAACTGGGAACTCGTTCAGGACGGCAATATATATTATATTGTCAATGCAAATAATATGGCGCTTACTTGCGATGAAAACGGTATTACATTGAGTGAATTTGTTTCGGGATCCAATCAGCAGTGGATCATCGAAACAGAACAGCCGTAATAAAAATTTGATTTAGTTGAAATTGTTCTGCAACTTATAAAAAAGAGAATGCTGCATTGATTTGTGCATTCTCTTTTTTATACTAATAACCATTTGTTCTATGGATAAAGGCGGTGGATAGAATACGACCAATCTAGGAAAGCGACCGCAGGCGGGCTGTCGCCCGGCAAGGGAGCTTGACGACGAGTGGGCGTATTATAGCCGCCGCATTTTGTCCATAGGTTAAATGGTTATTAGTATTATATACAGCACTGATCAGCTATCGTTAAAAAGACAATCAAAACGATTATCTATGGTTTGAGCGCAGTCAGAACAGCAATTGATCAGCTTATGTGATTAGGTTCAACATAAAATTTCGTTCCCCCCTGCTCCATGGATGAATTTGAACAAAGCACTCTGAAAAATTACAGAAAATCCCTTGACATAAAACCGGAATTGTTATATAATATAAACTTAGGTAATTATATCCTAAGTCACTTGAAAGGATGGTCATATATTATGGCAGTCAAGAAAATAAGAATGTCCGCAGAAGGATTTAAAGATCTGGAAAAGCAGCTTGAATATCTCAAAAACGTCCGCAGAGCAGAGGTTGCTCAGAAGCTCAAGGAAGCACGTTCCTTCGGAGACCTTTCCGAGAACGCCGAATATGACGAGGCTAAGAACGAGCAGGCTATCCTTGAAGCCGAGATCGCCGATATTGAGATGAAGATAAGCAACGCCGAGGTGGTAAGCGATGAGGACCTTTCCACAGACGAGATAGGCGTTGGCTCCATTGTCAAGCTCAAGGACCTTGAATTTGATGAAATACTTGAGCTTCAGATCGTGGGCTCCACCGAGGCAGATCCCGAAAACAACAAGATCTCCGAGGACGCTCCCATCGGCATTGCCGCTCTCAAGAAAAAGGTGGGCGACATTCTCGAGGTAGAAGCTCCCATGGGCATTATCAAGATGGAAGTTCTCGAGATAAGCAAATGATCGGGTGACGACCCGAGGCGAGGTCGCGCTGTTGATTTGTGCGAGCAACTCAGTTTGTCTCCTCGCAGATAGAATAATCGGGAATATGACACAAAAAATATTCCGTACCATATCGTAAGAAAATAATGCAAAGGAATGAAAAAAATGGCAGATGAACAGCTGAAGGCAAACTCCTCACCTGCGGAAGAGGCAGAGCAGACCGAAGAGGATATCCACATATTAAAGAAGGTCAGAATGGAAAAGCTTGAGGGTCTCAAGGCTCAGGGCAAAAACCCCTTTGAGATAACCAAGTTTGACTATAATATCAAAAATTCCGAGATAAGAAAGCAGTACGCAGAGCTTGAGGAACGCCTTACCGCCGAAGCAAACGGCGACGAGGAAGCTTTGAAGGCTGCTCTTGAAAATAACAGGATAAACGTTAAGATCGCCGGCAGAATTATGACCTGGCGAAATATGGGAAAGGCAAACTTCATAGATGTCCGTGACAGCACCGACCGTATGCAGGTATATGTGCGTATGAACGACATAGGCGAGGAAGCCTTCAAGGAGTTCAAGACCTGGGATATGGGCGATATCGTAGGCGTTGAGGGCTTTGTTTTCAAGACAAGAACAGGCGAAGTCACCGTTCACGCTCAGAAGATAACCCTGCTCACAAAATCTCTGCTCCCCCTCCCCGAGAAGTGGCATGGCTTAAAGGATCAGGACGCACGCTATCGTCAGAGATATGTTGACCTTATCGTAAATCCCGATGTTGCAGAGACCTTCAGAAAGCGTTCCCGCATTATTGCGGCAATCAGGCGCTATCTTGATGCTCAGGGCTTTATCGAGGTGGAAACACCTATGCTGGTGGCAAATGCAGGCGGCGCTTCCGCACGTCCCTTTGAAACCCATTACAATGCTCTTAACGAGGACGTAAGACTGAGAATTTCCCTTGAGCTTTATCTCAAGAGACTTATCGTAGGCGGTCTTGACAGAGTTTACGAGATAGGCAGAGTTTTCCGAAACGAGGGTGTTGACACCAAGCACAATCCCGAGTTCACCCTTATGGAGCTTTATCAGGCATACACCGATTATCACGGTATGATGGATCTTGCGGAAAATCTTTACCGTCACTGCGCACAGGAAGTATGCGGCACCACAAAGATAATGTATGGCGATGTTGAGATAGACCTGGGCAAGCCCTTTGAGAGACTTACTATGGTTGACGCCGTTAAGAAATACTCGGGCGTTGACTTTAACGAGATACACACCATCGAAGAAGCAAGAGCCGCTGCCGACGCTCACCACATCGAATACGAAAAGCGCCACAAGAAGGGTGATATCCTTAACCTCTTCTTTGATGAATTTGTTGAGGAGCATCTTATCCAGCCCACATTCATTATGGATCACCCCACAGACATTTCGCCCCTTACAAAGATGAAGCCCGAAAATCCCGAATACACCGAGCGTTTCGAGCTTTTCATCACAGGCAGAGAGATGGCGAATGCATACTCCGAGCTGAACGACCCCGTTGACCAGCGCAGAAGATTTGAGGCTCAGGAAGAGATGAAGCGTCTGGGCGACGAGGAGGCAAACAGCATTGACGAGGATTTCCTCCGCGCTCTCGAGATCGGTATGCCCCCCACAGGCGGAATTGGCTTCGGTATCGACAGACTTGTTATGCTCCTTACAAACAGCAGCGCTATAAGGGATGTTCTGCTGTTCCCCACAATGAAGTCACTTGACTGATAAAATCATCACGTTATAAAAACTGCTTTTGACTGAACAAAAGGTCAAAAGCAGTTTTTCGTTTATATTATCATAAAAAAACTTCCCCGAAACATGGGGAAGTCAATGCTGTCATTATTTTTCAGAGGTTTTCGGCAAGGGATATTTGTAGGAAAACTCCTTGAAAAGCTCTGCAAACTTCTCGTTGTCCTCGCTCTTAACAGCGTTAAGATAGCGGTGATTTTCAAAGCTGTTGTCATTTATCTGAATGAGATTTACGGCAATGTTGGAGCAGTGGTCGGAAATTCGCTCAAGGTCGGTGAGAAGGTCGGTGAAAATGAAGCCCTGCTCAATGGTACAGGTCTTAGTTCTGAGCCTTTCCACGTGACGGGATTTCATTTCGGTGCGGAGATAATCCACCACCTCTTCGAGAGGCTCCACCTTGTATGCAAGGTCGATATCCTTTGCCTCAAACGCCTGAACGGTAATGTCAAGTATCTCTTCGATAGCACCGAACATAACATTCAGCTCACGCTTCGCCATGGTGGAGAAGCTGACTTCCTTGGTGTGTATCTCTCTGGCAGTGTCAAGAATGTTCACCGCATGGTCGGAAATGCGCTCAAAATCGCCTATGGAATGTAAGAGACAGGAAACTGTGCGGCTGTCGTCCATGGTAAGACTGCGCCCGGAGAGCTTTACCAGATATGTTCCCGTAATATCCTCGTATTTGTCAATGAGATCCTCGTTTTCCAGTATCATCTGAGCCTTTTCCTCGTCAAAATTCTTGTAAAGGTCGAGAGCAAGGGAAATGGTAGTCTTAGCAAGAGAAGCCATTCTGTTGGTAACGTTTCGGCACTGCTCGATAGCCACACCGGGGGTGTTCAGGAAACGGTCATCAAGGAGAACAAGGTTTTCCGCAGGCTCCTTTTTCTCGTCCCTGATGGTGAGATACGCAAGCTTTTCAAGCACCTGCGTAAAGGGCAGGAGAAGAAGCGTAGTGCCTATATTGAATACTGTATGGACGATAGCAACGGAAACGCTTGTAACCTCCATATCCGCAAAGGTGAAGTGAATAAACGAGTCAAGCGTATAGTAGCCCACCAGAGCAAGAACAGTTCCGATAACGTTAAAATAAAGATGAACGGCAGCAACGCGCTTAGCGCTCTTGTTAGCACCTGCGGCAGAGATTATAGCGGTAACGCAGGTACCGATATTTTGACCGAGGATAATTGGCAGAGCCGCACCGAAGGTGATAAGCCCCGAATTTGAAAGGGTCTGGAGCATACCAACCGAAGCCGCCGAGGATTGAATGACCGCCGTAACAACAGCGCCCACCAGCACGCCCAGAACGGGATTTTTGAAAAGGGTCATAAGGCTTGCGAACTTCTCCGACTCGCTGAGAGGCTCAACGGATTCGCCCATAGTGACCATACCCCACATAAGCAGACCGAAGCCGATGAGGATACCGCCCACGTCCTTTTTCTTGCCGTCCTTGGAAGCCATTCGCATAACAACGCCCACCAGGGCAAAAAGCGGAGCGAAATTCTTTGGCTTGCAGAACTGGATAAACAGGCTGTCGCCCTCAAGTCCCGTAAGGCTCAGTATCCAGGTAGTCACCGTGGTGCCGATGTTCGCACCCATAATAATTGAAATAGCCTGTGAAAGGCGCATAAGTCCCGAGTTAACAAATCCTACCAGCATAACTGTGGTTGCCGAAGAGGACTGCACCACCGCTGTTACGAGAATACCCAGCAGCAGACCCTTGAAGCGGTTGGAGGTAAGCTTCTCGAATATCTGCTCCAGCTTGCCGCCTGCCAGCTTTTCGAGCTTGTCGCTCATTAAATTCATACCGTAGAGGAACATTGCGAGACCGCCGAACAGGTGGATGACGTTGAAAATGGTCATACTTTTGCTCAATCCTTTCACATTGCCATAAGGAAAGCTTTTTCCGTTTGGCTTGCCGGGTTTTCTGCCCGACCGTTTCATCATATACTATTTTTCACAATACAAACTTATTTTATCATAAATAGATGAATTTCAAAATCATTTATTGTGAAGAATACGTGAAATACTTTACACATATCTTACCTTACAGGTGAGATATGTGGCGAAATTCAGGGCATCGGGCGGAGCTTTCGGGAATATGGGGCAAGTGATGTAAATTTTTAGTTACGATTATGTAAATATAACGCCTCAAACAAAAAATCTCTCCCCGTCAAGGACAAGGAGAGGTTTAAAGATCAGTATTATATCATCGCCGACATAATATTCATAAGCGGCAGCATAACAGTCAGCATAATAGCCCCTGCCGCCAGAGTGAGAACGGCGGTAAGAACAGGCTCAACAGCGCTTATGATACGTTCCACGCTCCTGTCAGCCTCCTCGCTCATACGGCGGCTTATCTTCTGCCATGCGGCATCGAAGGAGCCTGAGCTGTAGGAAACACGCAAGGTTCGGGCGTAAAAAACGGGCAATAGCTCCGACTGCTCCACAGCGTCCGAAAAGGGAACATCGTTCATTACCAGCGCGGCACAGCGGTCAATTCGTTCGTTGACACGTTTGCAGCTGCTTATGCCCTTGACATTGCTCAGAGCCTCCGAAGCGGAAAGACCGCTCATTATCATCATAGAGACAGCTCCCGAGAATTTCGCCATAGCCACCGTTTCTGCCGTATGGCGGAAGAAGGGAAGTGAACCGAGCAGATCTCCCGTTCCCGCGCTTTTCCCGTTTGCGGCAAGGAAGATCGCTCCGAACAGGAAAAGAACTCCACATATTATAAGCATAACGGTACCCACCCCTGCGGCAGTCTCCACGCTTCTTGAAACAGCCGTATATACCTCAGGGTCAAATTCGGAAAAAATGTCCGCAAACATAGGCAGGACTTTAAGGGTGAGAACGGATATGACCGCCGCTGCAATTACCAGCATTATCATAGGAGAGACCACAGCGCTCCGAACGCTCTCACCGATCCTTGCCTGCTTTTCGTAATATTCCGTAAGAGCGGAAAGCGCCTCGTCCAGCCGTCCCGAAAGCTCTCCCGCCATAACCGTCTTAACGCAGTATTCGGGGAAAACCCCTGCTTCCTCAAGAGCCGCATACAAGGGCTTTTCCATAGAAAGGGAGTCCGTGACCGATTTTAAAAGCGCATTCGCCTCGGGAGTGCTTTTGCTCCGTGTCTGAGCCGCCATAACAGTAAGCCCGTCATAAACGGGAACGCCCGAGTCAAGCACCTGCTCCAGCTGATAGCAGAAATACGCCACCTCATCGGCGGTAAGGGGTCTATTCTTTTTTGACATATATATCAAACCCTTCATTCTTCATAATCTTCATCATCATAGCTGTCGTTATCTTCATTATCCGAAAGCGCTGCCGCAAGCTCTTCCTCAGACCTGCCGCCCAGCTTTTCGATGTGATAATCCTTGTTGTAATACGCCTCGATTATCTCCCTTATCATAAGCTTGGAATACTCGCCCTTTTCCACAAATCCCGAAAAAGCAATATCGGGGTCGTCCGCAGGATAGAAGCCGATAAACGCCGAACCCGTGTCGAGTTTCGAGGTCATCTGGGGAGTACCCGTTTTAATGGCAGCCTTTTTCGGCAGCTCGGTAAGGAGATAGCTGTCGGTGTAATAATCCTTTACTGTGGGGTATGTGTACGCTTCAAAAGCCGCCGCTTCCTCCATACCCTCAATTACCTTGTCGAAGGTATAGCCCGTCTTGTCCGCGATGACCGCAGCAACCACAGGCTCTGTCCTGCTCACAAGCTCTTCCATATTATATGTGTAAACGCTGTCCACCAGATATGTCTCATATCTCACGCCCCTGTTGCCTATCATAAGCGCCTGATCCGCCATCTGAAGGGGGGTAACATAGGTGTCCGACTGACCGATAGCTGCCTGAATGACGTTTCCTGCCTGCCATACCTGCTGACGTGCCTCAAAGGTATCGGGGCTGGCAATATATCCCGTTTTGATGCCCCGTCCCGTCTCAAGACCCATTTCCTCGCCCAGACCGTACTGTGATGCATAATCCGTTATCCTGTCAATGCCCATTACCCTGCCCACCTCGTAAAAGAAGATGTTGCAGGATTCTCTCAGAGCGCCCACCACGTTGAGCCTGCCGTGATATCCCGTACATTCGGGACTCCAGCCCTCCCAGTAGGTGTAATATTTCTGACAGTTCACCACATCTGTGGGACTTATTATCCCCTCATTGAGAGCCGCCGTGGCGGTAACGGTCTTGAAGGTAGAGCCGGGTCGGTAAAGTCCCGAGGTAACACGGTTTAAAAGGGGGGAGTTTTCCCCATTTGCCACCTTGGAGTAATTTGCAAGATAGTCCTTTAAGTCATAGGTGGGAGCCGTGGCACCTGCCAGCAATGCGCCGCTCCTTGCGTCAAGCACAACAAGAGCCCCTGCATTAGCCTCCGTACCCTTAGCCTTTGATGATGTCTGATTTCTGAGCCAGTAAATATGATTTTCAAGGATAGTCTGGACCTTGCGCTGATAATCGCTGTCAACGGTAAGCTTTATGGTGTTCCCGGGAACAGCCTCCTCGGTTATCTCATCGCTTACCACCGCTCCCCCCTGAATTTCAAGGGTGCGAACGCCCTTTTTTCCTCTGAGAGTGCTTTCCATAGCCTTTTCAATGCCGCCCTTGCCAAGAGTGTCATTGAGGGCATAGCCGCTGGATTTGAGCTGATCGTATTCCTCGGCGGAAATTGCTCCCACCGTACCGATAAGATGAGGGATAACATCGCCTGTTCTGACCTCTCTCACAGCCTCCTGAACGATATCCACACCGTCAAGGTCATAGGTAAGCTCCTTGAGCCTGACAACCGCCTCCATGGTGATATCCTCCGCAAAGGTGTATCTGTTTGAAACGGAAAAATCCCTGAGATACATGGTGTATCTCACCCCGGCGATGATACGCTTCTCCCGGTCGGTAAGCCCCCCGTCTATCTCATACAGCCCCGTCATAGCAATGATGCATTCCTCGGCAGTGCCGTAGACCTGCACGCCGATATTTTTCCTCAGCCTTGCAATATCGCTCTCCCTGTCGGGGAGAAACTCAAAGGGAGCGTTATCGCTTATGGGCAATGCGTCCTCCCACTTTACATTTTCCTCCTCAAGGACCCTTGCGACCTTGAGGATAATGCGGTTTATCTCCCTGTTGTCAGTGGGAAAGAACGCCTTCTGGATAACAGCATTGAAGCCTGCTTTGTTGCTCACAAGATATTCTCCGCTGCTGTCGGCGATTTCCCCTCTGGGCGCATTTATGACCTGCTCGGCGGTGTTGGAGCTGAGGGACTTCTGCAAATAGCTGCTTCCGTCCACAAGCTGCAGCTTCATAAGCCTTAATGCACCCATGCTCATTACCAAAAGGGTCGCTGCCATAATAATGACAAAGCGGATATTGTCCGCAGCCTTGCTCACACAGTCACCTCCGAATAAAAATAAATAAGTGTATCAGCCGAAAATTTCCGTAAGCTCTCTTATGCTTTCAGCCCTTGCGGCAATTTTATCCGCAGGCATATCCTTTCCGAAGCCGTAAGCCGCATGTACAAAAGGAATTCCCGCCTTGTAAGCCGACAGGCAGTCACCTGCCGTATCGCCCACATATGCCGCGCTTGTAATTTTGTTTCTCTCCATAAGGAGCCTTATGGTCTCGTCCTTGGGCTTTCCCGTCTCACCCCAGCAGAGGTAATCGGTAAAAAGCCGTTCCAGACCGCAGTATTCAAAAAACGCCTCAATGTAGCCCGTCTGACAGTTGCTCACAATAAACAGGCGATGGTTTTCAGAAAGCCTTGAAAGGATCTCCTCCGTGCCGTCATAAAGCCTGCCACCCTTTGAGGCAAGGAAATTGTTCTCGTTCTCGGCGCACATATCAAGCACCTCAAACTGCTTTGTGGCGGAGAGCATAGGGAAAAGCTTCTTTGCAATTTCGTCCATAGTCATTCCCATAACTCCCCTGATGTCCTCACCGGTTATCCTAACGTTTCTGAGCAGCGGATTGTTAAGCCCCCTCACCGTCTCGTCCCAGGAAGCGGCAACGTTTTCCGAGCTGTCCCACAAGGTGCCGTCAAGATCGAAAATAATGCTTTCAGCGTTCACAGCGCTCTCCCCCTTTTATTATAGGTAACATATTTTTCCGCCAATTATCGGGCAGTCATTCCCTCCGAAAAATATAATTATACATTTTAATTATCTCACAAAAAATTCGCAAATTAAATCAACATTTAATTAACATTTTCTGAATTATTGCAAATTTATTCGCCGATTACGCATTTAAGCCCCTTTCACGTTGCGCATAATTGTTCTATTTGCACAAAAATTTCCCAAAGCCCTTGCATATTCGGAAAATGTGTGGTATAATAAATCAGGTAAATTTGTAATGTATGTTTATTTATATAAACGGAGGAAAAAATATAATGGGTGCAATTGAGATCGTCAGCGGCATCGTGCTTATAGCGTGCAGCGTTTTTATTGTTGTTATTACTCTTATGCAGTCACAGAAGCAGCAGGGTATGACGAGTGCCATTCAGGGCTCCAACAATGACAGCTTTTACGGCAAGAACGGTCAGAATACAAGAGAAAAGGCTCTTGAGAGACTGACCAAGATCGTAGCTTTCATCTTCTTTGTCATTGTTATTGCGGTAAATATCATTTCCGTAGTAGCTTCCAAGGGCTGATATTAAGCTGACCGCTCCTGCACGATGTGTAGGAGCTTTTTTGTTATATATTAAGGAGGCAGATTATGGCAGAGATTTCTCAGATCTGTATTTCAAGAATACTTAACGTTTTAGAGCAGGGCGGCAAGCGTGCTGTCCCCGAAAAAGCGCTTTACGGCAGAGTAAAGGGCAAGAAAATATCCACCGCCGATTTTAAAAGAGCGGCAGCAATGCTTTGCGAAAGCGGCGATATTATGCTTACAAAGCAGGGTTATATCCTCTGCAAGGCTCACGATATGTTCAAAGCCGATGTGGCAAGGATAAACAAGACCTTCGGCTTTGTAAGACGAGAGGACGGAGTGGAGATATTCGTCCCCGGAAAATATCTCAAGGGCTCAATGCCCGGAGATACGGTAGTGTGCAGGCTTATTCCCCCGAGAGGGGAGTCTCCCGAGGCGGAGGTGTGCGCCGTTGCTAAGGAGGGCTTCTCCGAGTTCACAGGCACTCTCGTTTCGGAAAATAACAGCTATTTCGTTCAGCCCGACAGCTTCTGCCGTGACCTTATCGCCGTAAGCGGCAAGGACACCGACGTCAAGGAGGGCGATAAAGTCCTTGCGGTCATCACCAAAAGAGGAGAGCGCCACGCCGACCACCGCTGCCGCATAAGCGCCGTTTTCGGAAGCTCCGACAGAGCGGTGAGCAGCGCAATGGCTGTGCTTTATATGAACGATGTTGAAACGGAATTTCCTGTTGCCGTTCAGGACGAAGCAAGGCACATCTCGGGTATGAAAATAACCGACAAGGACATCTACAGCCGCCTTGACCTGCGAGACGAGATAATTTTCACCATTGACGGAGCCGACACTAAGGACATCGACGACGCCATATCCGTTTCAAGAACAGATAACGGCTATGCCCTGGGCGTTCATATCGCAGACGTTTCCCATTATGTAAAGCCGAATTCCGAGCTTGACAAGGACGCATTCCTCCGAGGAACATCAATTTACTATGCAAACAAGGTCATACCAATGCTCCCCAAGGAATTGTCAAACGGCATATGCTCCCTCAATCCGAATGAGGACAGACTTGCCTTTTCCTGCCTTATGGAGCTTGACTCCGAGGGAAAGCTTTTAAAATACAAATTCAGCAAGACCGTTATCCGCTCCCGTGTAAAGGGCGTTTACAGCGAGATAAACAAAATACTTGACTGCAAAGAGGATATGACCGCTCTCCCCGATGACTTAAAGGAAAAATATGACGGACTTTTCGACACCATTTTCCTTATGCAGGAGCTTGCGGAAATTCTCACCGCCAATAAATTAAAGCGGGGCGCACCACAGATCGACACACCCGAGTGCAAGCTTGAGATAAACGAAAACGAGGTCTGCGTCAATGTTTCAAGGCGTGAAAGAGGAAAAGCGGAGCTTATCATCGAGGAATTTATGCTTATGGCAAACGAGTCCGCCGCAAAGACCGCTAGGGAGCATAACATACCCTTTGTGTACCGTGTCCACGAGGATCCCGCTCCCGAAAAGGTCAGCGAGCTTATTGAGGTCACAGACAGACTGGGCGTTTCTCATCCGCAGTTTTCAAGCGTGAAGCCCGTCCACCTTGCGGAGATCCTTAATTCCGTTAAGGACACCGACCTTTCCCCCGTAATAAACAATATGGTTCTCCGCTCAATGGCAAAGGCGAAATATTCCGACGAACCTCTGGGGCATTTCGGACTTGTGCTGAAAGACTATGCCCATTTCACCTCACCCATCAGGCGTTATCCCGACCTTGCAATACACCGCATACTCACAGACCTTTGCTACAATAAAGAGCCTGCTGCGGTAATTGCAAAGAAATACGGCAAGTTTGCAAATGCCGCATCTCTCCAGTCCTCCGATTGCGAGCTTACCGCAATGCGTGTGGAAAGGGAATGTGAGGACTGCTACATTGCCGAATATATGTCCGCTCACCTTGGCGAGGAATTTGAGGGAATGGTAAGCTCCGTCACCGATTACGGAATGTACGTGGAGCTGCCTAACACCGTTGAGGGGCTTGTGAAGATCGAAACTCTCCCCGAAGGAGTGTATGATTTTGACGGGCATTTCTCACTCACAAGAAACGGTGAGACAGTCTATTCCGTAGGTCAGCACGTAAGGGTAAAATGCGTAAAGACCGATATATCGGGCGGAAATATTGATTTTGTAATTGTAAATGAATGACATAAAGCGGACTGCTCCAAATCGGATCAGTCCGTTTCCCATTCTCAATTATAGCACATTTGTCCCCAAATGTCAAGAACAAAAGTGCCTATAAAATAAATTTCGTATATATCCACAAAAACGCCCCGCCCCATTTATAAAAACAGCACATATATTCCAAACAAATTCCCATCCGTCCATATAACAGCATAAAATTAGTATAATCCTCTACTTGAAATCGGCAAAAAAATATGCTATAATAAACACGTGTTATTTATTGCCCTGCTGCAAATACTTGCAAAGGAGTTTTACAAAGTGAGCATTTTTGAAACCAACAAAGCCCGTGAGGAAGCCCGTTACGAGGCTCTCATCACCCGTAAGAACCGTGTAGCCGAAAGCTATAACGGCATCTATGACCGTTATGAATACCCCGTTCTTACCGCAGACCACGCCCCCCTTATCTGGAAGTACGATTATAATCCCGAGACAAATCCCTATTTTATGGAAAGACTGGGCGTAAACGCTGTTCTCAACTCGGGAGCAATTTTCCTTAACGGAAAATACTATCTTGTGGCAAGAGTAGAGGGCAACGACAGAAAGTCCTTCTTCGCCGTTGCAGAGAGCGAAAGCCCCATAGACGGCTTCCGTTTTTGGGATTTCCCCGTACAGCTCCCCGACACCGAGCCCGAGGAGACAAACGTATACGATATGCGTCTTACTCAGCACGAGGACGGCTGGATATACGGCGTTTTCTGCTCCGAGAGCAAGGACAAGTCCGTCTCCGACCTTTCCGCCGCTGTGGCACAGGCAGGAATTGTCCGCACCAAGGATCTCAAGACATGGGAGCGCCTTCCCAACCTTAAATCAAAATCTCCTCAGCAGAGAAATGTAGTTCTCCACCCCGAATTCGTTGACGGCAAGTATGCCTTCTACACCCGTCCCCAGGACGACTTCATTCAGACAGGCTCAGGCGGAGGAGTTTGCTTCGGTCTCTGTGAGGATATCACAAACCCCGTTATCTGCACCGAGGAAGTGGTCATTTCTCCCAGACAGTACCACACCATCACCGAGGTAAAGAACGGCGCAGGCGCTGTTCCTATCAAGACCCCCAAGGGCTGGATACATATCGCTCACGGCGTAAGAAACACCGCCGCAGGACTTCGCTACGTAATTTATGTATTTGCCACCGACCTTAACGACCCCGGAAAGCTTATCGCATCTCCCTCGGGTCTGTTCATTGCGCCCCACGGCTCTGAAAGAGTGGGCGACGTTTCAAATGTATGCTTCACAAACGGCGCTATTGTAAGGGAAAACGGCGATGTATATATTTACTATGCGTCCTCGGACACCCGTGTTCACGTTGCCTCCACCACCATTGACAAGCTTATGGATTATACCTTCAACACACCCTCCGACCCCCTTCGTTCGGTTGACTGCGTAAAGCAGAGATGTGAGCTTATCGAAAAAAATCTTAAATTTATAAACAAGTAATGAGATCGGATTTCGCTAAAGGAATTCTCCACGGTATACCCATAGCCTTAGGATATCTTTCGGTATCCTTCGGCTTCGGTATAACGGCGGTGCGGGCAGGGCTGTCCGTAGCCGCCGCCGTGGGGATATCCGCTTCAAACCTCACTTCTGCGGGACAGGCGGCAGGAGTTGAGATAATCGCTGCAGGAGGAACGCTTATTGAAATGGCTCTCACCCAGCTTATCATCAATCTGCGCTACTCCCTTATGGGGCTGTCCCTTTCCCAGAAGCTGGACAGGTCATTCACCACGCCCCACCGCCTGCTTGCGTCCTTTGGCATAACGGACGAGATATTTGCGGTTGCCGCAGCGCAGCCCGGAAGGATAAAGCCTCTTTATATGTACGGGCTTATCCTTATTTCATTTATAGGCTGGACAGGAGGAACGCTCCTCGGAGCCGCCGCAGGACAGGCTCTGCCGCAGATGTTCACATCGGCAATGGGCATACTGCTTTACGGAATGTTCATAGCCATAATCATTCCGCCCTCAAGAAAAAGCAGAAGCATTTTCGGAGCGGTACTTATTGCAGCACTCATAAGCCTGCTGTTTAAATATGTACTCACAGGGGTAAGCGTGGGCTTTGCTATTATCATAAGCGCATCTATCGCTGCGGCTGTAATGGCTGTAATTGCCCCCATTGACGATGAAGATGACGAAGAAGACGAGGTGAAGGAAGCTTGAGCATAGGCATTTACATAGCCGTTATGGCAGGAGTCACATATCTTATCCGAATGCTCCCCTTCACCCTTTTCAAGTCGAAGATAAAATCGAAATTTCTGAGGAGCTTTCTGAAATACATTCCATATACGGTGCTGAGCGCAATGACATTTCCCGCTATTTTTTACTCAACGGGAAACGTCATTACAGCGACAGCGGGAACCATAGCCGCTCTTATCACAGCGTTTTTCGGTCTGCCTCTTATCGTGGTGGCAGTTGCCGCTGCGGGGACGGCTTTGGTCGCAGGACTTTTTCTATGACTTTGGGAATGGTCATCTTTATTATTTAAATGCATAATGCGAAATTTTAAAGAATAAAGTTCGATTTATACTTTGCTTGGGAATTAGAGAATGTTGTACCAAGAGGGAAACTCCTCCTCATATATCTGGTCTATCTGATGATAGATAGACTGAATTTCCGCAATAAGCTCGTCATTTTCGTTTGAAATAAAAGGCGTTATCTTTGCGATTGAGATGTTTATCCCCGACAAAGCGTCATCGTGCACAAGGATGGTGACCTTTTTTTCGTATTCGTGCCAGTATTCGTTCAGCTCGTTTGAAAGTCTCAGCGCTTCCTCCGTATCTCCGCTTTCGTAAACACGCTGTACCTCCTCGAGACGCGCCTTGAACTTGTCGTTTTGGTTGTCAAGAATAAACAGGGAGCATACCGAATATATGATTATTGCCAGAATAAGCACGGCGGCAGTTTTAACTCTTATCAATTATCTTTTCCCCCTTGCAGTCTTTTGAAAGTTCTTTTTTTATTATGCGGTATTTTCCTGCTGTCTCGGCGGTCATAATGAAAATGTCTGTCTCGTGAAGGTCATTTTCCGAAAGAATTTTTTGCAGCCATTCCTCCCCAAGCCCCAGCCGCTTGAGGGAGGACTTCATTACCTTGCCGTCCTGCACCACCACCGCAGGCGGGTCATTGGAAGAATTTTTGATGTTCATATCCTCGTTGGTGACGGGGCGGTTTTTGAATTTGGGATAAACGCTGACCCTGCCCGTGGTCTCCACCACCGCAAACTGCACCTCCTCAAGGTCGAAAATGCCCTGAGTGCGGATAGCTTCCATCAGATCGTCGGTGGTGAAGCGGAGATTGTAAAGCTTCTGCTGGTCAACCTTGCCGTCGCTGATGATGATAACAGGCTCGCCCGAAACGATTCCCCTCATCTTCTTTGACTTCACCGACAGCCAGGACATCAGCACATCAAGACACACCAGCGTCAGCACAGGCAAAAGTCCCGTTATAAGGGGAATGCTCAGGTCCTCAACGGGGAGCGTTGCGATGTTGGAGATAAGTATGGTTATGGCAAGCTCCGAGGGCTGCAGCTCGCCTATCTGCCGCTTGCCCATTAGTCGGACGGAAAATATCAGCACGCAGTAAAGAATAACTGCACGAATAAATACAACTGTCAATCAGACACGACCTTTCACATTGATTTCCTTTCTATTCTGTCAGATAATCCGTCTTTTATGCATAATGCATAGTAAATTGCTCTGCAAAAGCAATGAAAAAATATTTATTTTCTATTGACAAACGGAAAATAATCTGATATCATTAAAAGAGTACGGTTTGCAGGATTTGCAAGTGTAACTTGCATATTTTGTCCCGAATGATATAGAAATAATTTTGCAGGGAGATATGATATTTATGATACGCATTGGAATTTTAGGCTACGGAAATCTTGGCAAGGGCGTTGAATACGCAATAAAGCAGAACGATGATATGCAGCTTGCAGCTGTATTCACCCGCCGTGACCCCTCTTCCGTAAAGATAATCACCGAGAATGTTCCCGTTTACAATGTGAAGGACGCAGCGGCTCACGCTTCGGAAATCGACGTTCTCATTCTCTGCGGCGGCAGCGCAAACGACCTGCCCGTTCAGACACCCGAGTTTGCAAAGCTTTTCAACGTTATCGACAGTTTCGACACCCACGCAAAGATACCCGACCATTTTGCAAATGTGGACAAGGCTGCTAAGGAGTCGGGCAAGGTAGGAATTATTTCCATCGGCTGGGATCCCGGTCTTTTCTCACTTATGAGAATGCTTGGCAACGCAGTTCTTCCCGAGGGCGCAGATTACACATTCTGGGGCAAAGGCGTAAGCCAGGGTCACTCCGACGCTGTAAGACGTGTCAAGGGCGTTAAGAACGCAAAGCAGTACACAATTCCCGTTGAGAGTGCGCTTGAGAGGGTAAGAAACGGCGAAAATCCCCAGCTTACCACCCGTGAAAAGCACACAAGAGAGTGCTTCGTAGTACCCGAGGAGGGCGCTGATCTTGCACAGATCGAGCAGGATATCAAGACAATGCCCAACTACTTCTCCGACTATGACACCACCGTTCATTTCATCACCGAGGAAGAGCTTCAGAAGAACCACAGCGGTATCCCTCACGGCGGCTTTGTTATCCGTTCGGGCAAGACAGGTGAGAACGGCGGAAACAATCACGTTATGGAGTTCAGCCTCAAGCTTGATTCCAATCCCGAGTTCACATCAAGCGTTCTTCTTGCATACGCAAGAGCCGCATATCGTCTCAGCAAGGAAGGCGTATCCGGCTGCAAGACCATTTTCGACATTGCTCCCGCATATCTCTGCAAGCAGAGCGGTGAAGAGCTGAGAGCGCATATGCTTTGATATAATAAAAATATTTTTCGGGGACGGCTTCGTGCCGTCCTTTTTTTGCGGGACGGGGGACGCCCCGCAGCGAGTACGTTCTATAATTTATTCGGGCGGCAGACTGTCGGCTCGGTAACGGCAGGCTGAGCCTGCTGCCATTCGTTCTGTAGTTTATTTGGGCGGCAGACTGTCGGCTCGGTAACGATACAAATAAGCTGACCCGATAAACTGTTATCGTACCTATCGGCGCGGAGACAAAGCTGCCAATCCGTGCAAACCTACAGCGCGACCTCGCTGCGGGGCGACCCCCGCCGCTGCGGGTCGTCGCCCGCAAAATGCACAAAAAAGTGTCCTAAAAAATTACCGCCGCATAGTTGAAATTTTTTCAGGCTTGTGGTATAATGTATTTAAGACTATTTATGCCCGTAAGAAAAAAAGCAGCAAAGGAGAGCAGTAAGTATTATGGAGCCGTATATCGTCAAGCAAACTATTATGAATAAGGATCAGAAGGCTGTGGGCTATGAGATAATGTACGCCGACGACCAGGTCGAGATGTGGCAGGCTGATGATACGACTGCCGCAAATGCCATTGAGACCTTTCTGTCCTCCATCGACAGCGATAATTTCATAGGCGGCAAGACCGCATACATCACCTTTACCCGAAATCTGCTTGTGAAGAATATTCCGAAAATGTTCGATACCGACAAGCTTGTTATCCAGATATCGGATCAGCTTATCACAAACCCAATGTCCCACTCCCTGATAACAAAATTCAAGCAGAACGGCTACAAGATCGCAGTTATCGACTTTGAGTTCGCTCCCCGCTACTTCGGCGTTCTCGATATCGTGGACTACATCAAGGTCAATTTCAAGAACCACAACGCCCCCACCCTTGAAAATGTTATCCGTATCGGCAAGTCCTTCGGCAAGGGAATGATAGCATATAACATTGACTGTGCCGAGGCATACGAAAAGGCTAAGCTTTACGGCTGTATCAGCTTCCAGGGCTCATACGTGTCCGAGAAAATGCCTGCCGCACTGCAAAAATCCAAGGTAATGCAGGGCAACTTTATGATGCTTATGGTGGCTGTGAACCGTGACGAGCCCGATATCGACGAGATAGAGGAGATCGTTTCACGAGATGTCAACCTTACATACGCACTCCTCAAACTTGTAAACTCGGCATATTTCGCCCTGAGAAACCGTGCAAAATCGGTAAAGCAGGCGCTTGTTATACTGGGTCTCGGTCAGCTCAAGCAATGGATATATCTGCTGTCCTTCAAGACCGACGACGGCACTATGCCCGATGAGCTTATCAAGCTGTCCTTCCTTCGTGGAAGCTTCTGCGCAGAGCTGGTTGAGTTTGCGGACGATATGCCCATCTCACGTTCCGAGGCGTACCTTATGGGTATGTTCTCCACTCTGGGCAAGCTTATGCAGATGCCCATAGGAGACGTGCTGGCGCAGCTTCCCATCAGCGACGATATCAAGCTTGCTCTTACAGATCACGCAGGCAGATCGGGTATGCTTTACGATGCCGTTATCGCCTACGAGAATGCCGAATGGACAAAGATGAAGGAGCTGGCAGATGGACTCGGCATACCGAAGGATATGATATCCGAGAAGTACTGCGAATGCGTCCAGAGCGTTAACAACACCTGGGCAAAGCTTATGGAGGCTACCGATTTCGGAGACGAAGAGGAGTAATATAATTTCGTTTCCCCAATTAAATTTAAAATCTGTTCGGGTGGCTGGGGCAATGCGCCCTTGTCACCCTTTTTTAGAAAGGTTGTATATAAATGGAAATAATCAAGCTTCCCCCTATGAGTAATTTCGGGGTCAATTCCTATATCGTCACCGCCGAGAATATGAACGGAGTTCTCATTGACGCCCCCTACGGCGGCGAGAGCATTATAAAAACTCTTATGGAAAAGGGCATTGAGCTGAAAAAAATTCTGCTCACTCACGGTCACTGCGACCACATTGCCACAGCCGCACGCATTGCCGCCGAAACAGGGGCAAAGATATATATACACAAATTCGACGAGGAAAAGCTCAGCAATGACCGCACAAATCTCACTCAGTTTTTCTCCCTGCCCCCCATTGACCCCGTAACAAATGCCGTAACCGTAAGCGACGGGGACGTTATCACACAGGACGAGCTGGAGTTTGAAGTCCTCCACACTCCCGGTCACACAAGCGGCTCGGTGTGCTATCTCCTTGACGGGAATATGTTCAGCGGCGACACACTTTTTAACGGCAGTATGGGCAGGACGGATATGATAGACGGCAATGACAGCGTGATGAACGAAACCCTCAAAATGCTCTATGAATTTGACAGGAACACCAACTACACCCTTTATCCCGGTCACGGTCAGACCTCAACAATGGTGGAGGAACGGCAGTTTAATCCATATCTCAGGTATGCGGCAGGGCTGAGGACGAGGTAAATTCCCGGGAGGCAGTTCAAATGAAGATATTTACTATCATAGGCGGAGTGAACGGTGTCGGCAAAAGCAGTCTGAAAGGCATATTGAAAGCTCTGCGAAATGATATGGGTATCATAATCGACTGCGAGACCTGCGAAAATGCCGAATCTCTTTCGGCTGACTGCCTTGAAAAAGGTATCGACTTTACCGAAGAGACTGCTCTGTCGGGAAAGAAAACTCTTAAAACAATAATCGCCGCCAAGGAAAAGGATTATTATATCCGACTGTACTACGTGGCTGTATCATCTGCGGAGGAAAGCGTTCGGCGTATCGAAAACCGTGTTTCAAAGGGAGGACATAACATTCCCAAGGAGGACGTGAAAAGGCGTTTTTCCCACCGCTATGACGATCTTCTGACTATTCTCCCTTATTGCAGCGAGGTGCATTTTTACGACAATGAAAACGGCTTTGAGGAAGTGGGGGAATACGGTAACGGCACACTTACCGTCACAGCGGAAATACCGCCGAAGTGGCTTTGCGACTTGAAAGGTATGTTATAAGTTTGAACGGCAAAGGAGACAGCATATGAAGGCTTTTGATATCGTAATTATAGTACTTTTCATCATCGAAGCTGTTATACTTGCAGGCTGTATCGGAGACATTGCAAAAGCCTTGAGAAAGGGAATTAAACTCACTGCATTCGGTATGGGACTCGGATATGTGATTTTATGTACAGCACTTGCAGCAGCAAACGTATTTTTTGCCGCCGTCCGGTTTTCCTCCCTTTCGGAGTGCCGCAGAGAAATTCAGGATTACAGAGAACGCGGCTCTGTGGTCTATACAGAAAAATATGAGGAAAGCTGCATTGCCGTCACAATAATCGACGAGGAGCAATTTGTTGCACATAAAATATCGGAGCTTGAGGAAAGTGCGTCAAATAACTTCATAAATGGGCTTATAAAAATGATCTGGAGCGAAATTCTTCTGGTTTTGGGTCTGCGAGAGCTGATATTCGTGACCGACAAGGGCATTGTCCGCATAGGCAAAAGGAAAAGCGGGACCTACTATGCCGACAGAGAAGAAGGCAGGCTGCGGATAAATTGTGAAGGTTCAACCGGAGCTTTTCCCGTCTGCAAAGTAAAGGACACACCCAAAAATCGTGAAATTTTAAATCCATATATAAGGTGAAAAAAATGACCATCTATTTTGAGAACAATTCCTATAAATACGAAGTGGAGGCGGTAATGAAGCTTTTTTGCCCGCTGGAAAGCTTTGAAT
Organism: Oscillospiraceae bacterium; assembly: GCA_017829005.1. Lineage (GTDB taxonomy): Bacteria > Bacillota > Clostridia > Oscillospirales > Ruminococcaceae > Huintestinicola. Next base: position 22,336 of record JAGAJF010000032.1, read on the forward strand.
TTGTCTTTGACGGCGAATATGACGACAGTGGAGACAGCCTGCTTGTTTGTGTCTCGGACAAGCTGACCGTATCCGCAAAGCTGGGCGAAAAAAAGCAGGCTGTCAGTGCGCCGCTATGCCCCGAAAGCGAACGGGAACTGACTCTCTGCCGAATGATATACACCGTAATGTCACAGCTTACGGGGGTGTCTCCCGAGTGGGGCTGTCTTACGGGTATCCGCCCCGTGAAAAAGGTGAATGTGCTTATTAGCGAGGGCTGCGACAGGGAACAGGTATACGAAAGGCTTCACGAAAAATATTTCATAAGCAGAAGAAAATCTGACCTTTCCTATCTTACTGCCGTTACGCAGGCACCTGCCCTCAAAAGCCTTGACCCCAAAAGCTTTTCCCTCTATGTGGCAATACCCTTCTGCCCCTCACGCTGTTCATACTGCTCATTCGTCTCTCACTCAATACGCTCAAAGGGCGCAAAGGAGCTTATCCCTCAGTATGTGGAAATGCTCTGCAAGGAGATAGAAGAAATGGGCGAAATGCTCAAAGGGAAAAACACATTTTGCGACACCGTTTACATCGGCGGCGGCACTCCCACCTCACTTTCGGCGGCGCAGATAGAAAAAATAATGAAAACTATCGAAAAAAGCATTGACATTTCCCGTATTCGTGAATATACTGTAGAAGCGGGGCGGGCGGACTCCATCACCGAAGATAAGCTTATTGCAATTCGTGATAACGGCGCCACAAGGATATCCATAAATCCTCAGACAATGCAGGACAGCGTTCTGAAAGCCATCGGCAGACAGCACACCGCCGCTCAGTTTGAGGAGTGTTACTCCCTTGCAAGGCGGCTGGGCTTTGACAACATCAACACCGACACCATTGCAGGACTTCCCACCGATACCTTTGAGGGCTTCAAGGACACAATTGACAGGCTTATCGCACTTGACCCCGAAAGCATAACCGTTCACACCCTTACAGTAAAGCGTTCTGCGGAGCTGTTCAAAACGGCGGAGAGCTTCAGAGAGGGCTATCTCACAGATGACAGCGTTTCCCGAATGGTGAACTACGCCTTTGACAGCCTTACCGAAAAGGGATTTATGCCCTATTACCTCTACCGTCAGAAAAATACCGTGGGGAACTTAGAGAACGTGGGCTATGCAAAGCAGGGAAAAGAGGGGCTTTACAACATTTTCATTATGGAGGAGGCTCAGAATATCCTTGCCTGCGGAGCATCGGGCTCCACAAAGCTCATAGACCCCGAAACGGGAAAGATAACAAGATATTTCAATTACAAATACCCCTACGAATACATATCCCGATATGAAAAAATGATGGGTTACAAGCCTCTGCTTGAGAAATTTTTAGCGGATATGTAAATTTAAACCCAAACTTTGAAAGGCGGTCATTTTATGAACTACAATTTCGATGATTTTATTTCCGATTCCAAGGAGCTTTTCGACAAGCTCACCGTTAAGGCAAACGGGGCTGTCAACGTATCAAAGGCATATATCGAAAAGGCTCAGCTGAGAGTTAAGCTGAAAGATAAATACTATGATTTGGGAAAATTATGCTATGATATGCACCGCAGCGGAGCGGACGAAACGGGAAATATGAAAATTCTCATCAAGGAGATAAAAATGCTTGAGGCACAGCTTGAATACGCTGAGGAGGCAAGCGGCAAGCCAAAAATATGCGGTCTCTGCGGTGCAAAGAACAGCTCGGAAAATTCCTATTGCGCAAAATGCGGCGAGAAGCTCGGCGGGTGACGACCCGCGGCGATTACGTTTGTAAGTTTTGCGTGAAGCTGTTAGTTTGCGGCTCGGTAACGTTAGAAATGTGTCAATATATTTTTTCGCCAAAACAATTAAAACGGGGTGTTTAAAATAAAGCTTTCCAAAAATGATATCATAGAAAAACTTGAGATAACCGATGTGACCGCCGAGGGAAACGGCGTGGGTCACATTGAAACGGAGGACGGCAGGGCGGCTGTATTCGTGTCGGGAGCGGTAACGGGAGATGTTATCAGGTGCAAAATTGTGAAGGTGCAGAAAAGCCTTTGCTATGGTATTATCCTTGAGGTCATAACGCCGTCTCCCGACAGAGCCGACAGGGGCTGTGACGTAAAAAGCACCTGCGGCGGCTGTGTTTTCCGTCACATAAGCTATGAGGCGGAGCTTAGGATAAAGGAAAATATTGTTAAAAACGCTTTTCTCAGGCTTGGAAAATTTCCCGAAAAAAGCTTTGAGCTTCTGCCAATTCTCGGCTGTGAGGAGACGGACAATTACCGCAACAAGGCGCAGTACCCCGTGGCGGCGGATAAGGACGGCAAGGCGGTATGCGGCTTTTATGCAAAACGTAGTCACAGGGTGGTTCCCTGCACTGACTGCCGGCTCCAGCCTCCCGTATTTTCGGAAATACTGAAATTCTCAATGGAGTTTGTGAACAGAAAGCATATTTCTCCCTATAACGAGCAGACGGGAACGGGTCTCCTGCGGCATATTTTTATCCGCAGGGGATATCACAGCGGGGAGATCGCTGTGTGCTTTGTGGTGCGGAAAAATGCGGAAAGGGAGCTTCTTCCCCTGAGTGCGGAGCTTATGAAAAGGTTTCCCGATATAAAGTCGGTAACAATGAACATAAATCCGAAAAACACCAACGTTATTATGGGGGACGAGCTTCGAACCCTGTCGGGAGCAGATGTTATCACCGACATTATGTGCGGCAACAGGATAATCATAAGTCCCCGTTCCTTTTATCAGGTGAACACTCCCCAGGCAGAGAGGTTATATGGCGTGGCAAAAGAATTTGCGGCTCTGACGGGTGAGGAAGATGTTCTTGACCTTTACTGCGGTGCGGGAACCATCGGGCTGTCCCTTGCGGACAAGGCTCGTCACGTTACGGGTGCGGAAATTATTCCCGAAGCTGTGAGCGCCGCAAAGCAGAATGCGGATAATAATCATATAGATAACGCCGACTTCATCTGCGCCGATTCGGGACAAGCCGCAAAGCAGCTTCTTGACAGCGGCAGAAAGCCCGATGTGATAGTTACCGACCCGCCGAGAAAGGGCTGTGACACGCTCACTCTTGACAGCATTGTTAAAATGTCTCCAAAACGCATTGTTATGATATCCTGCAATCCTGCCACCGCCGCAAGGGACTGCCGATATCTTGCAGATAACGGCTATCGCCTTGTTAAAGTGAGGGCGGTGGATATGTTTCCTGCGGCGGGACACGTTGAATGTGCAGCGGTGATGGTAAAAAAGGACTGATAATAAATCAGGTGTCAGAATACTTGAAGTAAATTATAAAGCAAGGTGTTTATTGTGAGGAATAAAGAAAAAATAATACTGATACAGAATGTCATTGACAATCCGGGTTCGGAGGCAATCTATTACAAATTGCTTGAAGATATGGATGACCTCAAAACAAACTACAGTGAATATCTGACAACCGAGCCTATCTGCTGCGATGAAGAATTAGAAAGACTTCCAACTGCTGATTACGAATTATGCACCGCACTGTTAACTATGGTTCTTAGAGAAGATCACTTTTGCAGCGGTTCTTTTATCAGACGTTATGAAGCAGGTCAAGTGAAAATGATACTCGACAGGATGTTGGAATTACTTAAGCAGTAAGGGACGTTAAGATAGCAAAACTTCTGTCAGCAAGATGGGCTGAGCTTACCGGCA
>JAGAJF010000004.1 GCA_017829005.1 Oscillospiraceae bacterium
CGGGGTCGGCGTTTGTGAGTGCGGTCAATTCCGTTTACCGAGAGTCTCAGAAAAGCAGGCAGGACGTGCTTGACGTTATGGGAAAATCGTCCGCTAAGGTCGTTATGGGGCATATGTCCTTGCAGGAAGCTACGAGGAAAACCATACGGGAGCTTGCAAGGAAGGGCATTCCCGCTTTCACCGACAAGCTGGGACGGGAATGGTCTCCCGAGGCTTATGTGATGATGGATATGCGCTCCACTCTTGCAAATACAGCGAGGGCGGCGCAGGATATGCGGTGCGATCAATACGGCATACAGCTTATTGAAGTCTCCTCACATATGGGTGCAAGACCGCTGTGTGCTCCGTATCAGGGCAGGATATTTTCCCGAGACGGCTCGAAGGGCATTACGATGGACGGGGCGGGGGGCAAGATATATTACACTCCCCTTTCCGAAACAAGCTACGGTCAGCCTGCGGGGCTTTTCGGCATAAACTGCGGGCACGTTCAATATCCTTTTGCCCCGGGCATAAATTTTCAGAGGTATTTCCCTTATCCAAAAGAGGAGAATGACAGGAGATATCAGCAGTTTCAGCGGCAGAGGGCTATGGAGCGGGACATCAGAGCAACAAAAAGAGAGTGCATGATGTTACAGGAGCTTGATGACAAGGAGGGCTTGCAGAAGGCTTCTCAGCGGCTGAGAACGCAGAAGCAGAAATACTCTCAGTTTTCCCGTGACTGTGGGCTTGGCACTCACTATGACAGGACACAGGTTTATGGGTATGACAGGAGCAAGTCGAGCAAGACGGTTTGGGCGGAGAGGAAGGCAAATTCTTCAAATGCCTTGACAAATAGCGGTGGAAGTGGTACAATACAAGAAAGGGAAAGGGAATATGGCATTCCTTACGGAAAGTATTCCATAACCCCTGATATGGAATACATAAAATCATCTGAATATAAACAGAAATTCCAAAATGCTACAACCAATGGCAAGGTCAATAATACGCTGTATGAATGTTCATTACGCTCAATTGAGCATAGATCAGGAACATACAAAGAGGATATGTATATAATCCATGCCGATACTGGCGAAATATTAGCACGACAACTTGATTCTCCATGTGAACAGGGAATTATTTATAACGATGAAATAAAAAATGCTCTTAAATCCGCAAAAGAGAATAACATTCCTATTATAGCATTCCACAATCACCCCGAAGGTTATCCTCCGAGTGTTGATGATATTAACAAGGCTTTTGATAACAATTATGTTTATGGCTTTGTGAGTGGTCATAATGGTCAAGTATACAGATATACGAAGCCGTCAGAAAGAGTTAGCAACGCTGACGAAATTCATAATAGCATTGCATTTATTTGTCAAAATGGCGCAGATGTTGACCGTGCATATAACGAAATATATGAAGCTAATAACATACGATATGATATAATTCGAGGTGATAAACATGAAAAAGCCTAATGATGTTCAGGAATATGATGGATACCGTATGCCCGAACCTGATGAAGTTAAAAAAATCCCTGAAAGCGAGTTAGAGAAACTCATTGAGAAAACAAAATCTAAATTTAAAAAGAAAAGTAATTAACCGCCCCGCTCTGAGGCGGTTTTTCTATGTCCGAAAGGTGGTGAATGTATGACGTTAAAAGAACGCTTGGAAAAGCAGCTTGATGTTCTTGAAAAAACACAGGCTCAGGCGGCGAATGACTACGATTATGAGGCGGTTGTAAAGCTGTCGGCACAGATATTGGCTGTTGCTGTTTGTATAGAAGAGAATTGAGCGTACACCCGAAAGGTGTGCGCTGTTTTTAAATTTTTTCAAAAACCTCTTGACATTTGTGTCACCATATGTTATTATATTTATGGTGACACAGAAAAGAGGTGATTTGATGTCTCCAAGAACGGGCAGACCTACTACCGACCCTAAAAAACACGAAACTCGTATTCGTATGACTGATGAAGATGTCAGAATACTTGAATATTGTGCAAAAGAAACGGGAATGACCAAAACCGAAGTAATTCGGCAAGGCATCAGAGAGGTTTTTGCCAAAATACAGCAAGAAAAAAAGTGAGTTTGTTGCTCCCGACCAAAGGCACAAACAAACTCACTTGCCAAACCACAAAGGATTTGCTAAATCCATTATAGCATATCCTCTGTGGAATGTCAAATATTTTAGGAGGAATTTGCTATGAACGAGATTGTAATCGGCACTACAAACGTATCTATCAAGGAATACAAGGGTCAGAGAGTTGTTACTCTGTCCGATATCGACACTGTACACGGCAGACCAAAGGGAACGGCAAGAAAACGCTTCAATGATAATAAAGGTCACTTCATTTATGGTGAGGATTACTTCAAAGTTCAACCGTCCGAAAATCGGACAGTTGGAATTGCAAGCCCAAATGGTGGCATTGTTCTTACCGAAAGCGGCTATCTGATGATTGTAAAATCCTTTACTGACAATAAGGCTTGGGACGTTCAGAGAGCGTTGGTAAAATCGTATTTCAGAGCAAAGCAGGAGAAGCCACCTCAGTACGAACAGCTTAAGCTTGAAGAAAAGCCTTACGAATATATTGACAAGTTTTACAAGGGTCAGCCCGTACTTACAAGCGCAGATGTTGAGCATTTCAGCGGCATAAATCACACGAGGATTGACTATGCACTGCGGAATGTATGCACCGAACATAAGGATTATGAATATATTGCAGACGATAAGCTTGTAGAGTTCAAAAAGGAAAATCCGAAATATATGCGCAGTGCTTCAAGGCTTTTCGTTATCTTCAAATCGGGCTTTGACAAGCTTGTACGGCATTTCGGTATTAAGGTTGAAACGCCTAAGATTATGATTGAGGAGAAAACAATAAAAGACTATTATAAGCCGTCAATATTACCGACAGATGATGACTACATAACAGCGTTAAATGTGCTGAAACACGTGAAGATGTGTGCAAAATTAGCCGAAAGCAAACCGTCAACGCAAAGGGCTCTTGATGTTGCTATAAGCTTCTGTGCTGTTGCACTTGGCGAAGTATCTGCAATAAATTATTGCAAAAGCTGATAATTTAATATAGTTTTCAAGCGTTCTTCCTCCAACAATTGGAGGACGGGCGCATTTTTTATGCCCAAAACGTGCTCACGGCTTAAAACTGCGGACGGAAAACGCCGACAGGCTATAAACGGAGGTATTTATCATGGCAGAGACAAACACAAACACAACCGTAACCGAAACCAATAAGGCTGAAAACAACGGAGGTGATCCCACACAGGCTGTAAAGGGCAATAGCCCCGAAAAGGCTGTATCTACGAACGAGGGTGCGGAAAAGACCTTCACACAGGCGGAGCTTGATGAAATTGTCAAGCAGAGACTTGAACGGCAGAAAAAGGGTCAGCCCACTAAGGAGGAAATGGACGCATTTCACAAGTGGCAGGACAGCCAGAAAACAGCTGAACAGCTTTCGGCTGAGAAGATTTCTGCTGCGGAAAGCAGAGCTGCAGAGGCGGAAAAAAAGGCTGCTGCTGCAGAAGCAAAAGCCTATGCTTATTCAAAGGGCGTGAATGCAGAGGCGGTTGACGATGTTATCGCTCTTGCTATCCCCAAGGTGGACGACAATACCACCATGGAAAAGGCAATTGAAGCGGTCATCGCAAAATATCCCTCATTCTGCTCTGCAAAATCCGAGGCTCCTAAGGGCATTACCACGGGGGTAAGCTTCGGAAACGGTGGAGGCGGCTCTCAGATGTCGGGGGTGGAAGCCGCTTTTCTTGCAAAAAATCCCGGCTTAAAAATTTAAGCAGGCTGAGCCTGCGTGCGCTCGTTCTAAAGATTGTTCGGGCGACAGGCGGGCGGCTCGGTAACGGCACAGATATGTTACCGTAAATAACAACATTTTTTTTGAATGGAGGAATTTAATTTATGGCACACGAGGCACAGGAAAGATATTCGGCGCTTATCCTTGCGAAGATCCGCAAGGAAAACAAGCTGAAAAACGGCGTTGTATTTAACACAGACTATGAGGGCAGCCCCAAGGCGGGCAATGTTAAAATTCCCGTAAGAGATACCGAGGTGGCTGTTTCCGATTACGACAAGGCAAACGGCATCACAGCGGGTACGGGTTCCACAACCTATGAGAATTTTCCTATCAACAAGGACAAGGCGGTAAATGAGATCATTGACGGCTATGACGCACAGCTTGTCCCCGACAACCTTGTGGCGGACAGACTTGACAGCGCAGGCTATTCCCTTGCGACTGCTCTTGATAATGACGGTGCTACCGTTCTTCTTGCAGGCTCTACACCTATGAACGTGGCTGCGCTTGCTGCCGATACGGTTTATGACACTATCGTTGACATCAGAGAGGCTATGAGCGAGGCGAACATTCCCGATGACGGCAGGCGTTATCTGCTTGTTACTCCCCGTACTTACTCTTATATCCTCAAGTCCCCCGAGTTCATCAAGGCTTCGGCTCTCGGTGATGATGTGGTTCAGAGCGGTGCTGTGGGCAAGATCGCAGGATTTAATGTCATTGAATGGAATGACAAGACCGCTAACCTTGCTATGATCGCAGGACACCCCCGCTTTGCTGCCCGTGCGGAGGAATTTTCCGTTCCCGTTCATCTTCAGGATCTCAGCGGTTCGGGCAAGTACATCGGTGCTTCTGC
>JAGAJF010000033.1 GCA_017829005.1 Oscillospiraceae bacterium
GAGCAGCTCCGCTCCTATGGACGTTACTATGCCCTTGAAGCAGGACAGCTCCGATATGAATGTTACCATGCCCTTGAAGCATAGCAGTTCAGCTAAGGAAAAGACACCGTCTCCCGTCGCCGATGGTACGGCTGCAATTGCCAAAGCGCCAAAAAAGCGGATAAAGATGATCTGCATTATTGCCGCCATTGCCGCTGTAATAATTTTTCTGATAGTATCTTATGTAAATTCCGAGCACAAGTACGGCGATTTCAAGTATTTGTCATCGGACGGAGAGATAACCATAACAGGCTATATCGGCAGCGGTGAAGCTGCTGAGATACCCTCCGAGATAAAGGGAAAACCCGTAACTGTCATAGGACAAGATGCTTTTCGCGGCAGTGAGATCACAAGCGTTACCATACCTGACAGCGTGACATATATTCGTGAGTACGCTTTCCTAGGCTGCATCAGTCTTACAAGCGTAACAATACCCGACAGCGTGACATATATAGGCTGCTATGCTTTCAACAATTGTGACAGTCTTACAAGCGTAACAATACCCGACAGCGTGACATATATATGGTATGGTACTTTTTCCGAGTGCGATGAACTTGTTAATGTTTCTATACCCGAAGGCTGTGATGTGGACGACGATGCTTTTTCCGGAAGCCTCAATGTTAAAATCGAAACAAGAGGAAATGATTCAACAAACACAGAACCCGAACAGTCTTCCGAACAGAAGCCGGAGGAAAGCAAACCCGAACAGCCCTCCGAGCCGAAGCCTGAGGAAAGCAAACCGGAGCAGCCCTCCGAGCCAAAACCGGAGGAAAGCAAGCCCGAACAGCCTTCCCGCCCGGAACAGGAACCACTTGAAGACAGTACCGATGAACTTGAATATGAAGTAATGCAGGACGGAACTGTCAGCATAACCCGTCTGAAAGGCAACTCCACAGCCGAAAACATTGTGATACCCCGTGAGATAGACGGAAAGCCTGTGACCGTAATAGCTGATAACGCTTTCTACAACTGCCGCCAGCTCAAAAGCGTAATAATACCTGACACGGTTACATTTATAGGTCTCAGTACTTTTGAATGGTGTTATAATCTTACAAGTGTGACCATACCCGACAGCGTGACTTATATTGATGAAGGTGCTTTCAGCAATTGTCTCGGTCTCACAAGCGTGACACTGCCCGACAGCATGACAGTTATCGCTGCAGGTACCTTCTCATACTGTGAAAATCTTACAAGCATAACTATACCAAGCAGCATTACTACAATTCAAGGCGAAGCTTTCTATGGTTGTGTAGGTCTTAAAAGCATTACAATACCCGACAGCGTGACAGAAATACAATACAATGCTTTTGGCGGATGTACTGTCCTTGAAAAGTTCTCAGCCCCCGAAAGCTGTCAGATAAATGAATACGCTTTTAAAGAAAGCAGCAAGGTAAAAATTGAAATAAGAAAGACTAATTCCTCAGGCGCAGGACCCGAGCAAGCACCCGTAATTGGCACATCAGATGTTAAAAAGGCTTATACCGAGCGGCTGAAAAACACCGACAACTTATACGGATATTACCTTTTTGATATGGATAATGACGGCCTCTGCGAGCTGATAGTTAAGCGGGGCGACAATTTTTCCGACAGTCTTTCGGGAATGTATGAATTTTACGCCTATGACGAGTACAGAAAATCAACAATACTTCTGGGCGTGTATGAATATCTCCACGAAGAGCTTTGTCTGGATAAGAATGAAAAGCTTGTGGCAAGCGGTGCATGGCAGGGTATGTGGCTGAGAAAGATCATTTACGACGGCACTAAAATTTCCACCGAGGATATCTATAATTTATCAATGATGTCCACCGAGGAGGAAATGAACAAAGCATATAATGATTTTCCTACCCACGAGCTTCCCTATGCCGAAGCGGGAGATATGTCGCTTATTGACAAAATGTAACACAACAGCACCCGTATATCACTTTCATTCAGTGATATACGGGTGCTTACCTGTCAGCCTGTGACTGCTCCTGTTTTGTCCCAATCGTGAAGAATTTTCCTGAGCTTAAAAAGATTTATCACTGCCCTGACAGCTTCATCGGCAATTACCGCAAGAAATACTCCTGTCATTCCAAAGCCCAGCGCATACACGAACAGACACGCACAGCCTACTACAAAAAATGTGCCGAATATCTGTGTAAAGAACATCCAGCGTGTGTTTCCGCTGCCTCTGATGCCGCTGCCGATAATGATATTTCCCGATTTCCCGAAAAGATTGAGGCACACAAGCAGAAGATAAATTCCGCAGCCTGTGATTATCTCCCGATCCTTTGTAAAGAGCGAAAGGATATTTTCGGGGAATATCAGGCAGATAATAAGCACAAAAACTGCCACTCCGGCGCAAAGCAGATACGCTATTTTACACACACCCGAGAATTGTCTGATATCACCGCTGCCCTTTGCTTCTCCCGAAAGGGTCATTGTTCCGCTGCCGATGGCTCCGATAACAACGACTGCCAGCACCTCAACGCTGAAAACAATGGAATATATTCCCGCCGCTTTAACATCAATGGAATTAAGTATCCTTATGATAATGAGATTTCCCAAATTCCAGGCAAGGTCCTCAAGTCCTGCATTTATCCCAAGTCCCACCGATGAGATGAAGGGCTTTGCAGGAGCAGCAAGTATGCTTTTGAATGATGGCTTTGTTTTCAGCGGCTTATTTGTTATCACGATAAATGCAAACAGGCAGCCGCCGAATTCCGCAATCGTAGTTGCGATAGCCGCTCCCTCAATGCCAAGCTCGGGCAATCCAAATCTGCCGAAAATAAGCACCCAGTCAAGCAGAATATTCAGCCCCGCCCTTATTATCCCGTAGAAAACAAGGGGCTTTGTGTAGTTTGAGGTCTGCATTATTACCGAGAAGGAGCTTTCTATGCCCACAACCAGAAATGTGGGTGCGAAAAATCTCATATATCCGAGACACATAGGCATAATGTCCTCAGATACTCCCATTGCACGAAATACATGCTCTCCGCAGAGCAGCCAGAAAAAGAAAAGCAGTATGGGGAGAATGTTGTTCCATTTTACCATAGAAGCCGCATAGCTTTCTATTTTTTGGTCATCTCCCGCTCCCACGCTCTGGCTAATTAGTATGGACGCGCCCATTACTATGGTAAAGCAGAAGGACATTGTTGTCCACATCGGAGCAGTAACATTTCCCAACGCACTCATATAGAGCGTATTCATCTGCCCCAGAAAGATCCTGTCGATTATCATCTGTACCTGCGATATGATATTGCTGAGCATTATGGGCATGGCAATTATCATAAGCTTCTGTAAATATTTCTTTTTCATATCTGATATTTCCTCTGTACTATTTCAAAAATCCCATTGCTTGCTTCACCGCAAGCATTTTTTCGTCCCCGACCAATTTCCTCAGCAGTTCAAACGCAGCGTCAGGCGCTGTTTCGGGGCAAAATGTGGTAATGATATTATCATCAATGACTACCCGCTCATTTACAACATTCACTCCGAACTCAGCTAACTGCTTCTGCCTTAATGCTCCGTTCAAATGATAGGTCGTTGCTTTTCTGTTTTTTAGCACACCGCTTTTTCCTATGGGCAATGCTGCAACACAAACAGATGCTATGGGTTTGTTTTGACTGTCAAACGCCCTTATCATCTCAAGAAATTTCTCGTCATATGCCTCCTCATAAAATCCGAATTCCTCAAAGCCTCCGGGAATTGCCAGAGCGTCATATTCATCTGCCGATACTTCATCAATGAGCCTATCCATTATTACAGGGACATTAAATGAGCTTACAACGTTTTTCGTAAATCCGCAGGTATCAACACATACAGGATAATGAAAATCATTTGCAGCCCAGCCCATAACGTCGATAAAAGGGCTGAATTCCATTGTTTCAAAGCCTTTTGCACAGAATAATAATATCTTCATCGAAAGCTCTCCTTTGCAGAGTGTGAAAAGCATCAGATTTTTTTCCGATATACTTAGAGGTCAAGTTGTTAATTTGTGTATATATAAGAGTTTGCGATAAATAACGAAACAGTCACACGACGATATTCACCGCGCGACTGTATTCATTATGTGAAAACCTGACTGAAATAAGGTTCTACTTCATTATCTGCTTTTGATCATTCTCTCAACCTCTTCAGCAGTAGGCGGATCAAGCTGAGACGGATACCTCGAAACAGCAACTGCAGCACAGGCGCTTGCAAATCTCACAAGCTCATCGTCATTCATTCCCATTGAAAGAGCATATGTACAGCCTGCCTTGAAGGTGTCGCCTGCTCCGAGGGTGCTTTTTACATCGACCTTGAAGGGTCGGAAGGTTTTGATCCCGCCGCCCTTTCTGCCGTAAAGAAACTCTTTTCCGCCGTTTGTAATGATAGTAAGTCCGTTTCCGTTTTCCTGAAATAACGGGAACATTTCTTCACGGGTCATATTCGGGTAGTCATTGCTAAGACCCTCGCCCGATATTACCGATACAGCCGAATTTCTGTGAAGAAAGCTGTCGTATTTGCAGTCTATCGTAACATAAGGCTTACTGTATCTTACGCAGTATTCCGCCGCAAGCTCGGACTCCTCCCCGAAAAAGGGATCTATTGCAGCAGCGTCGCATTCCCTGACAGCTTTTTCATCCGGTTTGTTCCAATGTTTTATCCCGCCGCTTGATGCCGATGAGAAGAAATGTCCGAAAGTACCCATAGGAGTTCGTATATCGCCTGAAATAATTACATAATCCTCCAGCCCTTCAAAGCTGTCATCAAAGTAAAGCAGCTCGCAATTGACCAATTTATTTTTATAAAAATCCTTTATCAGCTGTGCGCTGCTCCTGCCGATGTGTGTCCCGTCAAGTATTACACCTGCTCCAAGCGATGAAAGAACCGTGGCACAGGTACCCGTTTCTCCCCCGGGAAAACGAAAGCTTTCCTCAATTTCCGAATATTTGTCGGGTTTAAGAAATTCCTTTAATCGGAAGCTGTTTGAAGCAATTATCATTCCATATAAATATATATTTTTCATAGTTATATCTCCCAAATATATTCTTTATCAGCACACCTTTCGGCTCTCATTTTTTTCTTCTTTCCGCACCCCCGTTTCCAAAATGCAGAAATGAGTTATGCATATAAACATAAGGATAACAATTGTCTGAAAAATGCCTAAGATAAGATCTGCTTTGCTTCCGACGGAATTTCCGATAAACGAGCAGAAATCGTGAAATGCATGGATAATTATTCCGGGCAGTATGCTTTTTGTAAGAAGAAATATCTGTGCAAATGCAATGCCATAGAAAAAGGCAAAGCACATCGCAAGTATTGTGCGCAACGGGTTCGGGTCAGCCATTGCCTGAAGTATATGACAGGAACCGAAAAGCGCAGCAGAAATAAAAACAGCTTTTTTATAGCCTGAGTTTTTCCATATATTGCAGATTATCCCTCTGAAATATATTTCCTCCGATACCGCTATTGCAAGAACATAAAAAAGGCAGGCAATTATGTAACCTATTCCCTGCGATATATCTATTCCGCCGATAAGTCCCGATAATGCGATAACTATCAACGGGATAAGGTAATACAGCCTTTTTAATGTGCCTCTTTCGGGTGCTTTGAAGCCGATCTCCGACAATGGCATTTTTATGATCTTAAAGAATATAAAAGCGGCTGCCGCAAGCACCGATAGTACCAGCGCAGGGATAAGCCTTGCCCCTGCTCCCGTTAAACGGAAAAGAAAGACAACCGTTCCCTGTAAAGAAAAGAATATCATCACAGTGATCATTGCCATAATGGTTATTGTTATTTTATTTTGAGTTTTATCCATAGCTTTTCCCCCGGAATAATTTGTATACGCTTATAGGTTATTGATTATTTTCAACCTTCTCAAACTTCACAGTCTGCTCTTTCATTGATATCTTGACCACCTTATATCCATATTGGAGCAGCTCTTTCTTGAATTTAAGAAATGAATGGTCTATTGGCATACCGATGATATTCTCTATCTCGGCAAAGCCCAGCTTGATCTTATCTGTGCAGTTTTCTTTTATGTAGTTCCACAATGGGTCGTATTTGCTCATTTTACTTCTCCTTTGTTTCTCGGGCAGCTATATTTATTGTATTGGTTAGTAATTCACGCAATATCCATAGCCTCGAGTCGTCACCCGCAAATCGGCATTCAGCCCTCTAAGGTTTCTGCAAATATCTGTTTTAAGACTTCATATGGTATATCCTGTTTTAAAAACATCTGCAACATTCCCTTTGGAGTAATTTTATAACCCGATAATCCTTCCTTATGTTGAATTACCGCCTGTGCCTCAATGTTGATATGGTCTTTGAATGGAATAAGCCTCACGAAGGATTTACCCACATAATAGCTCGGTATTTTTGCCCACAATGTTTCCTCCGGTTCTCATGAAACACTGTCAAAGATCATCTGCCTTAAATTATTGTACATATCTATAATCTCACTTGAAAATTTATCTATATATTCTTTAACCTGTTCATTCATATAAACGATCTCCTTTGTAGCTAACGAACGTTTTCTATCATTATTATACCACTTCCACATTCACTTGTCAAGAAAAAATTTAGGAATAAATAAGTGATCGTCGAAAATTCAAAAAAAATTGCGATAAACGCAAATCAAGCTGAAAATACTTGATTTTTTTCAAATTTAATGTTATAATGGTAAAAAATATTCGGACGGTGAACATGCTTGAAAAAAATAAATATAAATCCGATCATCCCTCTTGATTATCCCGACCCCGACGTAATAAGAGTGGGCGATACATATTTTATGGTCTCCACTACAATGCACTTTTTTCCCTGCTGTGAAATACTCCGCTCCTACGATCTTCTGAACTGGGAACACGCCTGCTTTGTATGTGAAACTCTTGATAATACTCCCGCTCAGAGACTTGAAAATGGTAATATTTACGGTCAGGGTATGTGGGCGGCTTGTCTCAGACACCATAAGGGCAAATTTTATGTATGCTTCTCCTGCAATGACACTCACAAAACATATCTTTACACCTCTGAGGATATATACGGCAAATGGAAAAAAAGCACCATTGAAGGCTTTTTTCATGACTGCTCTCTGCTCTTTGACGATGACGACAGAATATTTATAGTTTACGGCAACAAGGAGATCTGGCTGACGGAGCTTAATAATGACCTGTCCGCACCGAAAAAGAACGGAGTTCACAGAAGAATAGTATTTGACAAGGATAACCCCATACTTGGCTATGAAGGCTCACACTTTTACAAAATAAACGGAAGATATTATATTTTCTTTATTCATTCCCGTCCCGACAGATGGCTTCGCTGCGAAGCCTGCTTCTCAGCGGACAGCATCGACGGTGAATTCACAGGCGGCAATTGCCTTGAGGACACTATGGGATACTGCGGTCAGGGAGTTGCACAGGGAGGTATTGTTGACACTCCTGACGGGAAATGGTATGCTGTTTTATTTCAGGACAGAGGTGCGGTGGGAAGGCTGTCCGTTCTGATACCTGTTTCATGGGATAATGGCAGACCTGTTTTCGGTGAAAACGGAAAAATACCCGAAAGCTTTGAAATATCATCTTCAAGAGCGGGATATAGCTATGCTCCGCTGATTTCATCGGACGATTTCAAAGGTGACTGCATAAAACCCTGCTGGCAGTTTAATCACGAGCCTGACGATAAATTCTATGTCTTTGACCGTCAGAATGGATATTACAGAATAATTTCCAAGCGGGTATGTGACAATATTTTGCAGGCAAAAAACACGCTTACTCAGCGTATGTCATTTCCCCGCTGCACTGCAACAGTAACTATCGACATAAACGGTCTGAACGATGGCGATATTGCAGGCATATGCGCCCTGCAGGGCTGCTATGCGTGGATAGGTGCGGCTGTAAGAGACGGAAAGAAATACATTGAGATGAATTCCATGGATGAGGAGGGAAACGTTTTAAAGGAAAGCATTCCGCTGAATGACCACATTCTGACCGTGGGAATATCCGCTGATTTTGAGAATATGAAGGACGAGGCTGTGCTTTTCTATGTTGAAAACGGCGAAAGAAAACAGCTTGGGGGCAAACACAGATTATTCTTTAAGCTTGATCATTTTACAGGCTGCAGAGCAGGTCTGTTTATGTACTCCACCGAAGCGGCAGGCGGATATGCTGATTTTTCGGATTTCAGAATCAACTGAATATATAAAAAGCCGACACTGATTGAAATGCTCCCCTTTTGTTAGACAATGTGGTATAATAAAAATATACCGATATTGAAACTAACGAAAGGGTGCATTTTTATGCCTAAAGGACAGCCAAATAAAAGGTACACGCCGGAATTCAAAATCAAAGTAGTAGAAAC
>JAGAJF010000034.1 GCA_017829005.1 Oscillospiraceae bacterium
AGGTACAAAATGATAAAGTATGATGGTATAATATATCCTCAAGCTTTCCTTGCCGTTATGACGGGAAAGTATTTCTGTGTCACTGCAGATAATCAAATTGAGGAGATAGAGAAAATTCTTGATGAAGAATTAGGCGGGGGACAATGTTGGAGTTATCCGTTTAGTGAAACAAAAGATATTGTCAATAACGATAAAAGCGTAGTGCTTGTTGAGATAGTGAATATCAACGAGGAGTGCGAACAGGAGAGACTTTACAGGTGGTTTGAAGTTCCTGAAGAATGGACGAAAGAGGAATTTGCAAAACGACTGAGTGAAGTTTAACCTATAAGGGCTTATGTGTGGCTTGTGCTGCACATAAGCTCTTTTTTTATGAATATCGTTAAAGATATTGATTAAATATAACTTTTATGGTATAATCTTTGTAGAAATTTGGAAGAAGGGTAGGTGTTTATGAATGAATAAAACAGAATTAATCGCAGCACTTGCTGAAAAGGCAGAAGTTTCAAAGAAAGATGCTGAAAAGGTTTTGAATGCTTTTGTTGAAACAGTACAGGATGCTGTTAAAGCTGATGATAAAGTTCAGTTGGTAGGTTTCGGTACATTTGAAAGCAAAGCACGTGCAGCAAGAGAAGGTAAGAACCCTCAGACTGGCGAAAAGATCAAAATTGCAGCTTGTAAAGTTCCTGCTTTTAAGGCTGGCAAAGCTTTCAAAGATTTAGTAAAATAATCTATAAAAACAAAACGAGCCTCCGGGGAGAAATCCTCGGAGGCTTTCATCATATATTTCAGTTTTTATCGCCGTATATAATCCAGTCTTTATCATATCCAAATTCAAGGGCGATGAGCTTTGCAAGAGTTTCGGATATGGTGGTCAGCTTTTCTTGGCTTCCTGTGAGCTGATAGATGTAGTTTTCGCTGACACCCAAGGTTTTTGCAAATGCTCTTTTTGTAAGTCCCTGTTCATCAATGATTTTATTCAGTCTGTCTGCAAGTGTCATAAAACTCCTCCTTCTTTTTTAAGCATAGCAGCATAAAGCAAAAGCTCTTTTCTGCTCGTAACACCGAGTTTTGAATATAAGTTTTTGTTATGATACTTGAGTGTGTTCTGATTGATTTCCGTTATCTCCTGAATTTCCTTTGCAGTTTTTCCCTCAAGATAGAGCCTGAATATCTGTGCTTCCTTTTGAGTGAGCTTGGATACATTTGACTTGAATATCTCGTAAAATTCAGGATCGGCACCGGATTTATGTCGTTCTACCACCTTGTCAAGCTGCATCTGAATCTTTGTGTATTCATCCTTTGCCTCGTTGCGGAGGCGTGTAAGCTCGGTTATTTCGTCCTCGTGACCTTTATCCTTATCTGCAAGGAAACGGAAAAGGTCGTTGATTTCAGGAATTTTAACCTGATCTGCGGGAACGGAATTTGTCTTTATATGCTCAAAGCTTTTAAGAATCGGCTTCATATACTTGTGGCTGAAATAAAGGCAAATCAAAACCATCAGCATAAGAACAATAATGAGCACCGCAAGCATTCTGATATACGATTCGGAAAGCAAGGACTGATATTCCTTTTCGGGAACCATAACGGTTAAAATATGCTTGCTGTTGCCCAGTGTAATCTCTCCGTACTTACCGATAAAGGTTTCGTTTCCGTATGTAAAGGTGTCAAGATTTTTGCCCTTCTTTATTGTCATTACGCCTGTGTCGGACGGAGAATACCCCGAATGATTGACGGACATCTGCCCGGTATATGAATCCTTCTCGCTTTCTGTAAATAAACCGTGAATGATGTTGTCAAGCTCGTCATTATGTGTTTCGTAGGTCAGGCTGAAATAAAGGCTTGAGATTTCAAAGCCGCATACACCGATAAGCTTGTCGCTTGTGTCAAACACGGGAACACATAAAAACCTCACATTTTCCCACGTGCCGGGAATCTGATATACACCCGTCAGCACATAGCTGTCATTAAAGTCTGCCTTTGAAACATAAAACACATCATCAAGCTCGTGATAAATGCCCTCCGGCATCTCTAAGTGCCATTCGTTGTAATAATCCGCACCATATTCCTTTGCAACGGCAGACGAGCCGTAGAGCATTGATGTTTTGTGGTTTATCATACTGTTTGAGTGAAGATAGGAAAACTTCAGGTAAATGCCGCTGTGGTATTTTTCGGGAAGCTTACTGTTTACTGTCGTGTTAAGCATAAAGAATGCACCGCTGCAATCGGCATACTGCATATTTGCAGCTACAATATTGTAAACCTCTGCCTCAAGCCCGTCAATCAGCGCCGCATTGTTTTCCAAAGCTTCAAAGCTTATGTTTTTTGCGGCAAGATAATGCTCTGTTTCCTTAGAAAGATGCTCTGCAAACAGAATTGCATGAGCAGCATTTGTATCAATAGAGGTTTCCGCACGGTAGTTGGTTTCTTTAAGCTCCCGATGAAAGGTTTCTCTCAGACGAAACGGCGTAATATTGAGAATGCCTAAAAAATTCAGTGCAATCCCGATAACAACAAGGAACAGCATCAAAAGCACAGCAATATACACAGCGAGTCTTCTTTTCATAGAAAGACCGCTGTTTTTTATTTCCGCCAAAGTGGCTTTAATCTGCGGCAGCTTCATTTTCTGCTCCTCCTTATACTTTAATATTTATTTCTCAGTTCATTAAGTGCTTTTTCGCAAAGCTCAGTTAAAACGGTGTTTTTATCCTCGCCTGCGGACACTCTCGCCTGATATTCTGCCCGTGCCTTTGAAAGTATATTGGTAACATTGCCGTCAAATTCCTTTTGAACGGCAGAAGAATTTTCAAACACAGGAAGCGGCTTGAAGGTATATTTGCCGTACATATCGCTTACAGCCTCATAAAGCATACGGTATTTGGGATTTTCCACACCTTCAAGATTTGTAAAAAGTCCTTCAAAGGCTTCGTCTGTTCCCGGAATATAGCCCGATGCAGAGGCAAATTCAATGTTATTGTCCTTTTCTGCAAGGAAATCAACAAATATTTCCATTGCCTTGTTTTTCTTTGCATCGTCTGTTTTATGAGCAAAGAGCGTTACACCCCTTTGCATAACGGTAGGTGCAGCACCCTCAAAAACAGGATATGCAAGAACCGACAGCTCAATCTTTTCCACGCTGTTGTCAGGATAGGTTACATCATCACGGGTATAAAGAATACCGGCAGACGAACCGATGTAGGATATAATATCGCCTGTTTTCCAAAGATCGCTTCCGAAATTATCATAAAGGCTTATACCGCCTTCAATTCCGGGTTCGGCAATCGCATAAAAAACATCCTTAAATTCGTTGGTATCGCAGTTTACCTTGCCGTTTTTGATAAGCTCGTCACCCTTTGCGGCAACATTGATAAGGAAATAGTTGTAGAAATCATCATACTGGAATAAATCCTTGCCGCCCGACCATTCATAATAGGCGGATGCCATTTCAAAAAGACCGTCAAAGGTTTCAAAGTCCTTGACTGAAAAACCGCTTTCATTTGCAAAACGGTCAAATAAGGTTTTGTTTACAAAAAGAAGCTCTGTCGATTTGGCAATGGGAAGCGTGAGCTGTCTGCCCGAAAT
>JAGAJF010000035.1 GCA_017829005.1 Oscillospiraceae bacterium
ATCTCTCCATTCAAAACGGCTTTCCATTCCGCTTTTTTATATCATTCCCCGTTTATGCGGGAAAATCAAGAACGTGCAGGGCAATTGTAAAATACAGAAGCGTGGAGCAACTGTCCACAAGGGTGCTGAGCAGGGGGGCGGACATAATTGCAGGGTCTATGTGTATCTTCTTTGCAAGCATTGGCAGCATACAGCCCAGCAGCTTTGAAAGGATAACGGTACCCACAAGTGTGACCGACACCACAGCAGCTATCTTCACATCGTGATAGAATAAAACTATCCTGCCGAAATTAACCGCCGAAAGAATTATGCTGCATATGATGGCAATGCGGAATTCCTTGAAAACTACCTTGAAGAAATCCTTGAGACGTATCTCCTCCATCGCCATACCCTGAATTACCATTGTGGAGGACTGGGAGCCGCAGTTTCCGCCTGTACCCGTAAGCATGGGCATAAAGGATACCAGCAGGGGAATGGCTGCTATCTGAGCCTCGAAATGGTTTGTAATGGCACCTGTGAGCGTAGCCGAGAGCATAAGCACCAGGAGCCAGATTATTCTGCTTCGGGCGTGTTTCCAGACGCTTGTTTTGAAATAGCTTTCCTCGCTGGGCATTACGGCGCTCATCATAGCCATATCCTCAGCGTTTTCCTCTCTGATGACGTCCATAACGTCGTCGAAGGTGATTATTCCCACAATGCGTTTTTCCTTGTCCACAACGGGGATTGCCGCAAGACCGTGCTTTGCAAAGAGATTTGCGACAGCCTCCTGGTCATCGTGGGTGTAAACGCTTACCACTGTGGAATCCATAATATCCTCGATAACAGCGTCCTCGTCAGCCACCACAAGGTCAAGAAGGGATACACGTCCCACAAGGCGGCGGTTATCGGTGACATAGCAGGTATAAACGGTCTCCTTCACAACTCCGACGCTGCGGATACGCTCAAAGGCTTCCTTAACGGAATCTTCTTTACGGAAGTAGACAAACTCCGTTGTCATAATGCTTCCTGCGCTGTCCTCGGGGTAATTTAGCAGCTCGTTTATCTGCTTGCGCTTGTCGGCGTCGGTGGCTTTCAGTATTCGCGACACCACATTAGCGGGCATTTCCTCAATGATATCTACCGTATCGTCAAGGAAAAGCTCGTCAAGGACAGCGCGAAGCTCCCGGTCGGAGATGGCGTTAATCAGCACCATCTGCAGGCCGCTGTCCATATAGGTGAAGGCTTCCGCCGCCAGCTCCTTGGGGAGCACACGGAAGATTAGGGTAAATTCCTTTTCACCGAATTCGTCCTGCTCTTCGATAAGCTCGCTGAGCAGTTGAGCGATGTCGGCGGGCATCATTTCCTGGAGTGCAGTTTTGAGCTGCACAAATGCTCTGTGCTTTACCAGTACAGCAGCTTCATATTTTTCCAATTTAAAGACCTCCTTTTATTTTTATATAACAGGAGGCACAATACCGCTTTACTCTGCCTGCGTTCCCTATATCCGCACAAGAATGTGAGGTATAAAAATGCAGACAGAGCGCCTTCGTGGTATCACACCGCTGTTACTTCCGCTTTCCATACTCTCACTTCCTTTATCGTTATTTGCGGCACAGTAATACAATAGCCGCATTTAATTTTATTATACATTATTTTGCTTCTTCTGTCAATCACAGCGATGAAATTTTTGCGGGGTATTAACGCATTTTTTACGCAAAAAGGCGGAGCCTTGAAAAACTCCGCCTTGTATCATATATTTTTATTCAGTATCTCATTGATCTTCTTAACAAAGAACGTGGGGGTGAAGGGTTTTGTTATGTAGCCACTTATGCCGAATTTAAGCGCTTTGCTGAGAGTTTCTCTCGAGCTGTCGGCAGTAACGAAAATAACAGGAAGGCTTCGTGTAAGCTCGTCTGAGCGAATACGGATAAGGGTCTCGATTCCGTCCATAAGGGGCATTTCCACGTCAAGGAGGATAAGGTCGATATCCGTTTCCTCGCGAAGAATTTTAAGAGCTGCCCTGCCAGAGCTTGCCTGGAGAATCTTATACTGCTTGTAGCGGCTGAGAATGTACTCCGCCATTTTCAGTATCATCGGGTCATCGTCCACAAGAAGTATCTTCCAGTCGTTCTTGGAGATCTGACGGCGCTCGAAATTCTTGTCGTCATAGATGATGGAGAGTATGACCTTTGCGATCTCGGGGTCAAACTGAGTACCCGAGCCCTTGATGAATTCCTCTCTTACCTGCTGCTGCCCCATACTGCTTCTGTAGACCATTTCCGAGGTCATGGAGTCATAGGCGTCGGCAGCGGCGATTATTCTTGCGGCAAGAGGGATATCCTCGCCGCTGAGACCGTCGGGATAGCCTGTTCCGTCATAGCGCTCGTGATGCCATCTGATGCCCTGATTTATTTCGGGTATCTGAGTTACGCCGTTAAATATTTTCGAACCGATAATTGTGTGCTGTCTGAGGTCGTTGAATTCTTCTTCGGAAAGTGAGGCTCTTTTGCCGACGATATAGTCAGGGATAGCCACCATTCCTATATCGTGAACCAGAGCGGCGTAGTATATCCTCATCTGTTCCTCTTCAGAGCCGCCCATTCTTTTCAGGATCTCCTTGGCAAGAGAAGCAGAACGCCTTGAGTGACCTCTGAAGCAGGGATCCTTTACCTCGGCAAGAAGGGAAATAGCCTTGATGAGCTGGTAGGACATATTGTTGAGACAAGACTGAGACTCAGCAAGTGCTTCATCATCGGAGTTTTCGTCATCCTTGCTTCCGGAGCTGCCGCTTATTTCGTTCTCGTCAAAGATGCTTTTGATCTTTTCGGCTACCTCGTGGAAATCCTCCGAGCGGGGAACAATGGTAAACAGCTCATTTACATAAAGCTTTGTCTTCTCATCGTCCTCGTCCTCGTTCATCAGGCAGATAACGTTCAGCACGGAAACACGTTCATCATTATGGATAGTCCTTGCGATCTCTGCTCTGAGCTCAGGTGCGGCAATGTCGAGTACAAGTACATCGGGCAGAGCTCTGCCGCCTATTGTAAACACCGGCTCATCGGCAGGTGAGAGAAAAAATTCATAATCGGGACCGAGAATTTTCGATATACTCTGACCGATGTCTTCAACATCGGAGATTATCAGTATCTTCCTGGAACGCTGGAGCATTTCTATACCGCCTTTCTGTATGTGTCGTGTCGAATTATTATGATTTTACCATTATTATATCATATTTATAGGGTATTGTCAATACGGCAGACACATAATTGAGACGGCAAAAAACCACAAAAAACAGTACACAATGACGGATAGCGGCTCAGCGGACGTACCGGAAAAGAAGTCCCTGCTTTTTGCTGTACCACATAAGCTTTCCGCTTGTGCGGCAGGGGAGACGGAAGCAGAGGTCCCACTCGGGATAAAGCTTTATCATATACATTGTTTCGGCGGTGACGAACGCGGCAAAGGAGACATAATCCTCCTTTGTCATAGGGCAGTCGCCTGTGACGAGCCACTCGTTTTCCACGGGTGAGACGGTAAGCTTCTGTTCATCGGTTGCTTTTTTTGCCTCTGCAGGCTCAAGCTTTTCTCCGCAGCAGGTTATCTCTGCCTTACCTGTGCTGACGGTTATGCTGCCGCATTGACGGCAGATGTAATAGATGTTGTTTTTCATATTGATCTCCTTAAATTCATTTTGTTCGCATTTTCCTAAGATAAGGCTTTCGATGCTTACGGAAAGTATCTCCGAAAGCTCCGAAATTAAATTGACATCGGGAAAACCCAGACCCCTCTCCCATTTGGAGACAGTCTTGTCGCTTATGTTCATTTTGTCCGCCAAGGCTTTCTGCGTAAGCCCCAGCTCGGTGCGGCGCTTTTTTATGAGCGCTCCTGCTTCTGAGCAGTTCATAGTATTCATCTCCTTTCAAGCTATATTTTAACCTATCCTCGGGTAAATTGCAATAAACGCTCCGTAGAATTTGTATTTTTCAGATTTTTTTGGAAATTTTTCAAAAAGGTATTGACAAACATGATTTATTGTGATATAATATAAAAGCTGACTGAGAGAAGTCAGATAATATGCGAGAGTGCTGGAATAGGCAGACAGGCACGTTTGAGGTGCGTGTGTCTTTGACGTGTGGGTTCAAGTCCCATCTCTCGCACCAATCGCCTGCAGATCTTCGGGTTTGCAGGCGTTATTTTTTGCCTATACGGTTGATTTTATCGGAGTTTTATGTTATAATTTTTTTATGGAGAGAGTAAGGATTATCTGAAAGAGATTTAAAGGAGGATATCATATGTGCGGAATTGTGGGATTTACAGGCAAAAGACAGGCGGCGCCTATTTTGCTGGAGGGTCTGTCAAAGCTTGAATACAGAGGCTACGACTCGGCAGGTCTTGCGGTGCGTGACGGTGACGGAAAAACCGAAGTTGTCAAGGCAAAGGGTCGTCTCAAAGCTCTTGAGGAAAAAACTGACAGCGGAAATGCTTTAAAGGGCTGCTGCGGCATCGGTCACACCCGCTGGGCTACTCACGGCGAGCCTTCCGAGGAAAATGCTCACCCTCATATAAGCGACGATATGAATGTGGTGGCGGTTCATAACGGCATTATCGAAAATTACGGGGAGATCAAGGAAAAGCTAGCAAAGAACGGCTATGTTTTCTATTCCCAGACCGATACGGAAGCGGTCGTCAAGCTTATCGACTATTATTACAAGAAATATAATGCAGGTCCCGTGGACGCTATTTCAAAGGCTATGGTTCGTGTCCGCGGTTCTTATGCTCTTGCGGTGATGTTCAAGGACTTCCCCGGGGAGATATATGCCGCTCGAAAGGACAGCCCCATGATAATCGGTGTGGAGAACGGCGAGGCGTACCTTGCGTCGGACGTTCCCGCTATCCTCAAGCATACACGAAATGTTTACTACATAGGCAATCTTGAGCTTGCAAAGCTTTCGGGCGATGGGGCAGAGTTTTATAATATTGACGGCGACATTATCGAGAAGCAGCCCACCGAGATAAAGTGGGACGCCGAGGCTGCGGAAAAGGGTGGGTATGCTCATTTTATGCTCAAGGAAATTCACGAGCAGCCCAAGGCAGTTTCCGATACTCTTGCTTCGGCAGTCAAGGACGGCAGGATAGACCTTTCCGCTGTAGGACTTTCCGACGAGGACATCAAGGGCATTGGACAGATAGTTATTGTTGCCTGCGGTTCTTCCTATCACGTGGGAATGGCGGCGCAGTATGTCATTGAGGACCTTGCACGCATACCTGTACGTGTGGAGCTTGCCTCCGAGTTCAGATACCGCAGTCCTATTCTCAGAAAAGATGATATGGTGGTATTTATCAGCCAGTCGGGTGAGACGGCAGACACTCTTGCGGCTCTCAGAGATGTTAAGGAAAAGGGCATAAGAACCCTTGCCATTGTAAATGTGGTGGGCAGCTCCATTGCAAGAGAGGCGGATAATGTTTTCTACACTCTTGCAGGCCCCGAGATAGCCGTTGCCACAACAAAGGCGTACAGCACTCAGCTTATCGTTTCATATCTGCTTGCGGTGCAGTTTGCGATGGTAAGAGGGGAGATAGACGAGGAGAAGTATGTATCTCTCATTTCCGAGCTTATGAGCCTGCCCGATAAAATGCAGAAGCTTCTTGATGACAAGGAGCGTATACAGTGGTTTGCTTCCAAGTTCTCAAATGCCAAGGACATTTTCTTTATCGGCAGGGGAGTTGATTACGCTATCTGCCTTGAGGGAAGTTTGAAGCTG
>JAGAJF010000036.1 GCA_017829005.1 Oscillospiraceae bacterium
CGATGGAAGCTTACTGTGTTTACAGTATTTGACAGTTGGAATGCGCAAATACAGATCAGATGTTATGATCTTACTGTCAAAGCAATATTTCATATACAGACGAACTACCCTTACATTGCATGAGATCATTCCATCTTCGTAACGCAGCCTTTGTCTGCAGCATGATTAAGGATCGGTATTATACAAGTAACATCATTTTATGAAATTGTCAAGTGTTACTGAAATAACCGTCATAACAAAAAAAATCATTGTATGACAGCTAAGTAAATGATTGTCTTTTTGTAATTTACCCGAGCAAAAAGTTATCAAGCGGAGCTTTTCAGGCTCAGCTTTGGGGTTCTGCCGTTGACAGAGACAATGTTATCTTATTTCTGTATTCGGTTGGAGAGCAGCCGATTATCCGTCGGAATTGCCTGTTAAAGTTGGAAATGTTGTGAAATCCGCATTCAAAAGCTATTTCCAGCACATTCTTTTTTGTGCCGATAAGACCCTTGCAGGCTTTATCTATCCTGAAATGGGAAATATATTCTACAGCGCTTAATCCCACGTGCTTGCGGAAACGGTTCATAAAATAGCTTTCGCTCAGATGGACCGAGGCGGCAAGCTGACTGACAGTAATATTTTCATTAAAATGCTCCGCTATATATTCAAGGGCAGGACGAATGATGCTGTCTGCTCTGCATAGCTCGGGAGCGGTTTCCGCCTCCGTTTCAAGAAGCCAGAAAAGCCTTATTAGCTCGCTTCGCATAAGCATATCAAGCTGAGGAGAATTCCCTTTTGCACAGGCAAAAATATTTTCTGCTATAATTTCCAGCTCCGGATAATAGTGATGCTCAGGCGTAATATGCGTCCGGATTTTCATACTGCCGTTAATAAGCGGTCTGATACATTCGCTTATATACCTGTCGGAATTTGAGCTGCCGAATATCTCATGGCTGAAAACAAGGGTATCATATACCTGCCCCGCATTGACACCGGGATAGATAGAGTGAAGTACATTTGGCTGAGTTATGATAATATCGCCCTTGGAGGAGGTGAATTTTTCCTCGCCGCAGATAAATTCCGCCGAGCCTTCTCGGATATAATTTATTTCAAACTCGCTGTGCCAATGCATAGGGACACAGTTGAAATGGTCGGGGATAATGCATTTATAATAGCTGAAAGGCTTGATGTCACAGCTGTGTATACGATTTTCCTTTGAATTGATATTGTTCATAAGCTCACCTTTAAAAAGTAGTATAGTATCAGGATATGTTAGGATACCAATAGATTTTTCCGCTGTTTTATAGTATTATATCATACAGAACATAGAATTTCAATAACGATACTGAAAGGAAGTGCTTAAAATGATAAAAAAATATGTTTACGGGGACCCCTTTCCCACCGACGCTGTTGTAAAACGCATTGAAGGCTCGGAGGATATGCTCCCTTTTTTCGAAACCGATAATAACGGCGTATTCACATATGCTCTTTCCGAGGACGACATCGTATATGGCCTTGGAGAACAGATACGAGGTATCAACAAGCGCGGCTGGCAGTATGTAAGCTGGAATTATGACAATCCCAATCACCACGAGGATACCCGTTCTCTTTACGGCTCCCATAATTTTATTATCGTCAGCGGCAAGGTGACCTTCGGAGCATTTTTCGACTATGCGGGAAAAATGGAATTCGACATCGGCTACACTAAGAGAAGCGAAATGAAGATAAATGCCGAAAAGAATGACCTTGTTGTCTACATTATCACAGGCGAAAACGAAAAGGATATCGTAAAGCAGTTCAGACAGCTTATCGGCAGAAGCTATATCCCGCCTTTCTGGGCATTCGGCTACGGTCAGAGCCGCTGGGGATATAAAAACGAGCAGGATATCCGTGCTGTTGCAGAGCAGTACAAGGCAGCAGGGATACCGCTTGACAGCATCTATCTGGATATTGACTATATGGAGCGCTACAAGGATTTTACCGTTGACAAGGAGCGTTTTCCCGACCTTGAAAAGCTTGTGAGCGATATGAAAGAGCGGGGTATCAGACTTGTTCCCATAATTGACGCAGGCGTTAAGATCGAGGACGGCTACGAGGTTTACGAGGAAGGCGTAAGGGAAAACTATTTCTGCAAAAATGCCGAGGGCGGCGATTTTGTGGCAGCGGTATGGCCGGGACGGGTACATTTCCCGGATTTTCTCCGACCCGAAGCAAGAGAGTGGTTTGGAAGAAAATATTCCGTTCTCACAAAGCTTGGCATCGAAGGCTTCTGGAACGATATGAACGAGCCTGCTATCTTCTATACCGAGGACAGACTTGCTGATACCTGTGCCGAGATCAAAAAACTCACTTCGGGAAATATGGGTATAAACGAGTATTTCAGATTTACGGGAATGGTTGCGGGTCTTAACGGGAACATAGGCGATTATGACAAGTTCTATCATAATGTAAACGGTCAGCGGGTAAAGCACAGCGATGTCCACAATCTTTACGGAATGAATATGACCCGTTGTGCATTTGAGTCGCTCAGAGAGGTATGTCCAGAAAAGCGAACGCTGTTCTTCTCACGCTCCTCCTATATCGGAGCGCACCGCTACGGCGGCATATGGCAGGGTGACAACAAATCCTGGTGGTCACACATACTCCAGTCCATGCAGCAGCTTCCCGCACTCAATATGGCAGGCTTCCTTTTCACAGGCTCCGACACCGGCGGATTTGGCTGTGACACTACCGAAGACCTTATGCTCCGCTGGCTGCAGTATTCGCTGTTCACGCCCCTTTTCAGAAATCATTCCGCGGACGGAACACGTATGCAGGAGCTTTACCGGTTTGATAATGCTGACGCTGCCGCTGAAATGATAAAGATAAGATATTGCCTTATCCCTTATCTTTACAGCGAATTTCTGAAAGCAGCGCTGAATGATGAAATGATGTTTAAGCCTCTTGCATTTGATTTCCCCGATGACCGGACTGCAAAGCAGGCAGATGACCAGCTCCTTCTCGGCAATGAGCTTATGATAGCTCCCGTATACAAGCAGAACGCTCAGGGAAGATATGTTTATCTCCCCGAGGAAATGATGCTTGTGAGAATGAAGTCCTGTAATGAATACGAAACACAGATGCTTCAGAGGGGTCATCACTATGTTGACATTGCCCTTGATGAGCTTGTATTCTTTATCCGCCATAAAAAGGCGATACCCTTCGGAAAGCCTGCGGACTGCACAGCTCAGATAGATATGCGCTCCCTGAGGCTGCTGGGCTATGAAGGCAGCTCCTATGAGATGTATTCGGACAATGGATATTCACCCGAACCGGAGGAAAGCCTTACAATATCAAAAATTTAATTCAGCAGGCTGAGCCTGCAGCCATTCGTTCTGTAATTTATTCGGGCGGCAGGCGGACAGCTCGGTAACGATTCAAATAAGCTGCCCCAAAATTAACAGTAAAAGCCTCGCATTTTTTGTGAGGCTTTTTTAAATTGTAAATCATACCCTGACGTTACCGAGCTGTATGGTTATTGTTCAAAACAAATTAAATAACGAGAGGCTGCAGGCTCAGCCTGCCGTTACCGAGCCGTAAATGAAATATTTTCTGCAAAACTTACCAACGCAGCCGCCGCGGGTCGTCACCCGCTAAATATGTACAAATTTATTCAAAGGTTACAAAGCGAAAACAAAACGGTATCAAAACCGGGGGAAAAGATTAAATGATGAAAACAAAAGGCTGACAATTCGGGAAAAACCATTGACATAAGCCTTTTAGGCTGATATTATATTATTGCGGGAGTGCGACTGTCTCCCCGTATGTATGATAATTATCCGAAAGGAGCTGCCGGGCTTTGGCTGAATATAACTTAAAACTTTGTATGGGCTGTATGGAGCCGAAGGACTCGGAAGGCGTATGTCCCCTTTGCGGATATTCTCCCGATGTTCCGTCTCTGCCCGAATATCTGTCTCCCGGGACCTTTCTTAACGACAGATACATTGTGGGAAAGCTCCTGCGCTTCAACGGCGAGGGCGCCGACTACATAGGCTTTGATACCGTTACCTCTTCAAAGGTAACTATACGTGAATATATGCCCGATACCCTTTGCAGCCGTGCAAAGGACAGCAGCGTTATTGCCGTCAAGCAGAACTGCGTTGCTCAGTACAAGGCGTTTATGTCCGAATTTGTGGAGCTTAACAAAATGCTCGCCAAAATGAGGACTCTCGGTCACATTAACCCCGCTATTGATATGTTCGGTGACAATAACACCGGATATGTGGTTTTCAGATATATCGAGGGAATGAACCTTGCCAAATACCTCAAGGAGCACGCAGGCGAGCTTACCTGGGACGAGGTCAAGAAGATGTTCCCCCCCATATTCACCACCCTTTCCCTTATCCATAATGCGGGACTTGTTCACAGGGGAATTTCTCCCGAAAATATAATCGTTGACGAAAAGGGCGAGCTGAAGCTCATAGGCTTCTGCATTGCCGACGCACGAACTGCAAACACGGAGCTTGCCTCGGAGGTATACAGCGGATATGCCGCTCCCGAGCAGTACAGCTCAAGCAACTGGCAGGGTACATGGACAGATGTATACGGCATATGCGCCCTGCTTTACCGTATTCTCACAGGCACCGCTCCCACAAACGCTATGGAGCGTATCGCAAACGATACACTGCTACCGCCAAAGAGCCTTAACAATAACATTCCCGCCAATGTTTCAAAGGTCATTATGAACGGAATGAGCCTTTCGGGCGAGCTTCGCATACAGACGGTCACAGAGCTTGTTACCCAGCTTTTTGAGGAGCCTGAGTTCAATAAGCCCCGTCCTGCGGCTCAGACCCAGACCATTTCTATCCCCAAGCAGCACAGCACCAAGGGACCCGCTCCCGAACCGAGACCTGCAAAGAAGCCCGACCGTATGAGCAGGCGGAAGGTATTCGTCATTGCTGCAGTTGTTACCTGTATTGTGGCATTTACGGGTATGGCTGTGCTTATGATGACCCTTGACGACAACAGCAGCCAGATAACAAATGCCATCACTCAGGCTACTACTCTTGAAACGTTTCCCGATACCGAAACTATGCCAATAACCAACGAGAGCGGCGAGACCGTGACCACCTCTCTCCCGGCCTCGGTCACAGAAGCGGCTGATCCCTCCACTCTTCCCACTCTTGCGGTCATTGAGACAGCTGCCGTTTCCGACGGCACCTCCGAGCAGACCACCATCAAGCCCGGTGCAACGGTCTACATTATGAATGACCTGGTGGGTAAGAATTTTGATACGGTGAAAAACTCCTCGGCTAATGAAAATCTCACCATTATCCCCGAATATATCTACACCGATGAATACGAAAAGGGCATCATTTTCGAGCAGTCTATCGAAAAGGGTTCCAACTATGAGAAGGGCACCGAGGTCACTCTGAAAATAAGTATGGGTCCCGCAAAGGTAGTAGTTCCCGAGTTCTTCGGACTGAACAAGAAGGATTATTTCGATATCCTCAACGCAAACGGCATCAAGTACGAGGAGAAGGCATACGAGACAGACAACACTCTTAACGATTATGTTGCATGGATAAGCATTGAGCCGGGCGAGTATATCGATCTGGAAGCAGGTGAGGTATTGTCCGTTTTCGTTGCGGTAAATCCCGAAAATACCGCTCCCTCTGAGACCACCACCACCGCCACCGAGACACCCACAGAGACTTCTTCGGCGTGGGTCACCACTTCGGTTCCCGAGATAACTACCGTTACAGAGTCTGCAACGGTGCTCACCGATGAGCCTGATATAACCATTTCATGGGATTACTAAGCTTGTGCTGAACAAAAGAAAGATACAAAACGGAAAAAGCCGCTGCCCGAGGGGATAGATATAGCCTCGGGCGGCGGTGATTTATTTTCGTCTTGCTAAAAGCTTTTCGGCATATGCCCTTGTATCGGGATTTGCGTCATAGCGTGCTTCTTCAAGTATGCTGTCAGAAAGACAGCGGCACTTTGACATTGCTTTTATAACATAATACCTGCAAAAGGTGCAGCTCATTCGGGAATATATGTACGCAAGTATTTCCTTTGCCTTTCGTGTGGGATAGCGTCTGAACGCCTTTTCTATTTCTCCGTAAAGCATATGAAGCTGATGTTCGTCAAAATTTGTGTTTTCAAGAACGGATATCAGATATTTTGCGTCCTGTCCCTTTACCTTTGAGACATATGCGCTCAGAGCTGCAGCCATAAGCTCCGAGTCTGCATTTTTGGGGAGCTTTGAAAGCTCCTCTGCCGCATATTTTTTCACCAACTCCTCATTGTCCGTAATATTGCACATTACATAGAAAAGCTTCTCCCGCATTTCCTCCGAACCGCTTTCAAACATACGGAAAAGCTTGCCGCTGTCAAGGGGAAAGGGTCTGAAAATAAAGGCTCCAAGCATAATAAGCTGCTTTTCTCCGTCCTTCTCGGACAGCATAAGCTCCGCAAGCCTTTTCATATCCGTTTCATCGGCAGCTATGGCAAAGAGCCTTGTTGTCAGCCGCTTTTGTCCTGTATCATCGTCTCCGTTAAGACATTCGATAAGGCGGTCAAAGCTTGGACGGGGGCGCTTTTGGGGCTTGTTTTTTGGGTATCTCCCGAAAAGAAAATGCTCGGGGTCATAAAATGCATTATCAAAGGCTTTCACATATTCCCTCGGGACATCTTTCAGAAGCTTTCGTGAATACTCTTTACCTTTGTCACGCAGAAAACGCATATAAAAATATTCAAGGCTGAACATATCCGAATCTGGGTACTCCGTCAGATATTTTCCTACGTTTTTAACCGTTCTCACGAAATAGCTTTCGTCCTCGTCGGACAGGACGGTACAGAGATTTTCAAAGCCGTCTCTGCGATATCGGTTGGGGTGCTTCTTTCCCGTTGAAAGCTCGCTGAGCTTTCGTTCATAGAGACGGTCAAGAAACTCTGTCGCCGCAGGATATCCCTTTCTCCGGTACAGCACAAGTATGGATATCATCTGCTGACATTCCCAGTCGTCTAAATTCCGCTCATTTTCAAGGCGGCGCATTATGCTTTCCAGAAAATAGGACTCCTGCCCGGTAAGACAGATTGCCTCGAAAAGATAATCTGCCCTGTCGCCCTCGCACTGCATATCAAAGCAGGTGTTGTGGGTGCAGCAGTATTCTATCTGACGGGCATATTCCATTGGAGCGTTACAGTTTTTCAGAAAGATGAGCGCGCTGCCGTAGCCGCTTCCTAAAAGCTGTCTGAAGTCACTTTTTTTCATTCTCTTCTCTCTTCACCCTCTCCTTTATCCTTTCGGGGTCGTTAAGATAATCGTCAAGGTCGAGATATTCCTCGCAGACAAGCTCCTTGTAGGCTCTCTGATTGTCAATATAGGTGGGGACGGTCTCGCGGCTGAGATATTCCTCTTCAAGCCATTTAAGCATTTCGGCGTGTCCATCTTCGGAAAGGGGAAACTCTCTCATTTCCACATTTTCCGACTTGTCAATGCAGTTCCTGCCCGACCAGATGTATGCTCTCAGGGTCTTGTCCCCCTCCTTGGGGCAGTTGGGCACTACCTTGTAGTTCATATCCTTTTCGGCGGCGCTGCCTGTGAATATGCCCTTTTCTCCGAAAACGAAAAATTTCGGTATCTCAAAATATTTTGAGGCTGATGAACCCATTGTTTAACCTCTCTTTCACATACAAAGCCGCAGAATGGCTTCGCAGTATATTTCAATATCCTTCGTCAGCTCGTCTATGCCAATGAATTCATCGGCACCGTGCATATTGTTTTCGTCGCTCCACTCGGCGCCGAATGCAACGCCGTTTTCCGTATCGTGGACATAGGTGCCGCCGCCGATGGCTATGCATTTGCCCTTTTTGCCTGTGCAGTCCTCATAAACGGAGAGGAGCGTTTTTATCATTTCGCTGTTTTCATCGGCGTGGTGTGGTTCGCTGACAAGTGAGGCACTGCCCGAAAGTCCTGCCTGTGTGAGCTTTTCGGTCATTACAGGAATGATGTCCGCACTGCGCCTGCAAACGGGGAAGCGGCAGTCGGTCATAAATGAGAGATGTCCCTCATTGCAGTCCGCAAGGCTGAGAACAAGGGTGAGTGCGCCCGAAAGTTCATCTGAGCAGTCAACACCTATGCCCTTGCCCTCGCTGTCGCCAAAGGGATAAAGCCCTGACATTGCCGTAATTTTTTCGGAGATGTCTCCGTCAAAGGGGAGCTTTGAGAGCAGGGTGATAAGGGCGGTAAGGGCGTTTTTTCCCTGGTCGGGGGTGGAGGCGTGAGCGCCTTTGCCCTTTGATTTTATACAGATTGTATTATTATCTTGATTTTCTACAGATAATATAACTCCCTCGGGCTGATACTCGCTGCAAAGCTTTTGGATATCTTCAATTTCAAAGCCCGATATGACCGCTTCCGCTCTTTCGGGAACGGCATTTGCAACGCTGCCGCCTTTGAGTGACAGGAGAGCTTTATTTCCCGAGGTGTAGCTGCCCGATATGCCGAAACGTATCATTCCCTTTTCGATGTTTATTACGGGAAAGCTGCCGTCGGGGGTGAAAAGCATAGGAGGGAATTTTTCTTTTTTGGTGTAGTATTCCATATCCGCAGAGCCGTTTTCCTCGTTGCTTCCGAGAATTAGGCGGAAGTTTTTACGAAGCTTAATGCCGCTGTCACGTATCATTCGCATTGCGGTGATTACGGCAGCGGCAGGACCTTTGTCGTCAATTGCTCCTCTGCCGTAAACTCTGCCCTCACGCACCTCCGCTTTAAAGGGGTCGGAGTGCCATTCCTGTCCCTCGGTGGGGACAACGTCAAGGTGACACAAAATGCCAAGCTCCGCTTCGCCCGCCCCGAAATCGGCGGTTATGGCGTGGTTGTCGAAATTTCTCACCTTGAAGCCATCTTCCGAAAGGGTCTTTGCCGCAAATGCAAGGCAGTCGGCACATTCCTTGCCATAGGGCATATATGCTTGCGGCTCGCCCATTACGCTTTTAAAGCTTATGAGTTCGGAGAGAAGCTTTACGGCGCTGCCCAAATATTCGGGGGCTTTTTTTGAAATGCTGTTCATATTTTTATTGAAGTTCCTTTCGTATTTTTTTATGGGTGTGACAGTCCTATTGCTCTTTTGATATCGTGTACCATTCCAATTGCCAACCACCAGATATATGAAATTATGAGCGACAGTCCAAATGAAATGACAAGTGATATAACCAGCTCTGCTATCTTATCTCCTGTGTCATTCGGGTACTTGAAAATAAAGACAATATATATTATCCAGAGTAATATTGCCACTAAAAGGAAAACTAACCATATTATCTCATCAAAAGGCACTCTGTAAGGATGATTATATTCCATCAAACCAATTGAATCTAAAAATGAACCAAAAGATATCCCGCTTGAAAGGGATATGGCTGTTACCCAAAGCACGCACTTCTTAATATGTGCGCTGTAGGAGCTGTCGGCAGCAAAATTTTTCAGTTTATAGGCTATTCTTTTCATCGGCAGTCACCCGAAAATTCTCTCACGTGTCTGCCTGTGTACTGAACCGCTATGCGGCTTTCGGGGTCATTGTCAAAAAGGTACAAGGTGAGGAGGAAAATCCACTCAAGGGGCTTCATTGCGATATATACAAGGTCGGCACGAAGCTTTGTGGTGATGTGCTTTGAAATGGGGTAGCCGTATTTATCGTAAACGAAGCGCACCCATTTGTGGAAACGGGGGGCTTTGTCCTCGATAAGCTGCTCGAATGCGTTTGCTATGCAGAGCTGTCGGTTAACGCCTATCTTCACCCCGTGGCGTATTCCAAGACGGGTGGGCTTTACCACCTTTTCGTGACCGTTTACCGCTACGGTGCAGAGGTAGTGTCCCTCGTACTCAACGGGGGGCGGGGATATCATTGTTGAATATGCCCAGTCGGAGGTCTCGGTGAAGGCTTTGATAATGCCTGTGGGTCCCTGTCCGAAAAGTATGCAGATGATAATAAGCAGTCCCGTTATGGGTATTATGCCAAGTATGGGGAACCATATCCAGCCTGCGGACTTTTCCAGAATTTTCCTGAGATGTCTGTCAAGGGCATTTTTGGGTTCAATGTCATTTTCACGGAAATGGGCGGTGTAGAGAAGTATCGTTTCCCTTATTACACGTGCGGATATGATGATGTAGTTTACACAGAACAGGAGCAGGTAGGGTATGGCAATGAGAGTAATATCATCGTTCAGCAGATTTACCGAAAGCTGTGATACATAAAACAGGCTGAGGATCATTCCCCCGTATACCCCGCTTACGCATAATGCGGCGGCGAGGGGCGGCAGGACTTTTTCTCGGCTGAGTATCACAAGGCATACCGTTGCCGCAAGGGCAAACAGAAACAGGGAAAGAGCATAGTCGGAGGAAAAGGGCTCGTGGATACTTGTGAATCCGAGCGGCTCATTTATTACCACAGGTTCGTCCCACTTGTAGTCACTGATACAGGCGATATCAAATGCGCTGAGCAGGATCCCCGTCACCATTGTGATGACAGTACATTTCTGCTTTTGCTTTTCGGGCACATCTCTTTTTACAAGATGAATGATGTTTTTCACTGTTAATATTATGGGGAAAATGAAGCAGAGAAAAAATACCGCTAAAGCGATGATTATCCCAAGCAGCTGATTTACAGCTTCAAGCAAGCTTTCAACAATATCCACAGGTCATTCCTCCTTTTTCTCTATAATATCATATCGGTTATCAAATGTCAAGAGATTTTTATTGAATTACGATATAATATTATTGAGCAAGAGAAATGATTATTTTATGGGGTTTTCGTCGAGCCACTTCTGCGCTGCCTCGGAAACAGTTTTCAAGGCTTCATCTCCGAAGGGCGTGTCAAGTCCTGCGGCGGCAACAAGTCCGTCAAAGGTCTCCTCTCCGCCGAGGCTGACAAGCTTCATATAACGCTCAAAGGCTTCCTTTCTGTCCCGCTGCATTACTGCCCAGAACTGCAGGGCAACGGTCTGGGCAAGGCAGTAATCAATGTAATAGAAGGGTCGTTCATAGATGTGGGTCTGTCTCTGCCATGCTCTGCCCTCGCCGTAGAAGGGGCTGCCGTCAAGGTCTATCCAGGGCATATATATTGCTGTCAGTTTTTTCCATTCGGCTATGCGCTCCTCGGGGGTCATTTTCGGATTTTCATAAACGATGTGCTGGAAATGGTCTACCATTGTGCCGTAGGGAATGAATTTAATTGCGTCCTCAAGGTGCTTGCGGCAGAATTTCATTGCACCCTCACCGAAAAAGTCCCGTGCACTTGCCCAGCCGAAAAATTCCATTGTCATTGAATGTATCTCGCAGCTTTCGAGGGTGGGGAGCTGATTGTCGGTGGGGCGTTTATGGCGGTTCACATATGCGGCAAAGGCATGACCTGCTTCGTGGGTGATGACCTCCACATCTCCCTGTGTGCCGTTGAAGTTTGCAAAGATAAAGGGTGACTCGAAATCGGTAAGCTCGGTGCAGTAGCCCCCGGCTGCCTTGCCCTTGCGGCTCAGCACGTCCATAAGCTCATTATCCATCATAAAGTCGAAAAATTCGGCGGTGAGGGGGGAGAGGTCATGATAAAAGCGTCTGCCTGCTTCAAGTATATCCTCGGGAGTTCCTTTGGGTATAGCATTTCCGTCACGGTAGGCAACGGGGGTGTCGGCATATTTAAGGGGATATTTTACGCCAAGGCGCTCTGCCTGCTCTCTGTAGAGCCTGTCGGCGGCAGGCACCATATATTTTACCACTGCTTCTCTGAATTTTGAAACGTCCTCGGCGGTATAGCTGTTGCGGCACATATTGAGATAGCCGAGAGGGACATAATTTTCAAAGCCCATTTTAACGGCTTCGGCATTCCGCACACGTACAAGGTCATCGTATATTCGGTCAAGCTCCGATTCATGCTCCTTGTAGAAGCCGCTTTCGGCTGCCCAGGCTTTATGGCGGATATCATCGTCGGGAGACTGCTTGTAGGGGGTGAGCTGGGAGAGGGTCTGCTTCTTGCCGTCAAAATCTATCTGGGCGGAGGCAATGAGCTTCTCGTACTCGGTGGTGAGCTTATTGTCCTCCTGCATTTCGGGGATTATTTCGGGGGAGAAGCTTTTGAGGAATATGTCGGTGTTTATAAACATCACTCTGCCGAATTTTTTCTCAAGCTCGGGGCGGAACTTGCTTTCGGCAAGAGCCTTTGCCACAGATTGACCGTACTCGGTGAAGGTGGGGTTTGAATTGTCGAAAAACTCGTTTTCTTCGCTGTAGAATTTGTCCTCTGTGTTGATGGTGTGGCGGATATAGCAGAGGCTGTACATTGTGTTATAGCTGCCGCCTGTTTTATCCCACCCGAGATATGCTTCGGCTGCTTCTTCGGCTGAACCTGCATTTGCAATGCCCATTGCGGCTTTTTCGGCTGCGGCTTTCAGCTCGTTCATATCGGGTCTGGTGTAGTTCATTTCGGAAAATTTCATATTTGCTTGCTCCTTTTCCTGCTGATTTTTGATTCATATATTATATATTTTACCTCTATTCGGGGTATTAGTCAATAGAAATTATTCTGTAAAAAATTTTCTGCAGTACGGATTTTTGGGGGGCTGAATGCAGAAAAAAGACCGTGCGCTCATTGTCAGGTGTATACCGATAATGAGCGGCACGATCACTTTGAAAAATTACATACGTATTTCTCCGCCGCAAAGCTTTTTATAATTCTGTTTATCCTTGTACATTTCGGCATCGGCTTGTGCGCAAACTCTGTCGAAATCCTCACTTGTAATGTATGAGGCACCGAGAGCGCAGGTGTACGGCGTATTTTTCATTTCCGAGCGGATATCATCAAGCATTTTTTCCACAGCGGGCTGTTCTGTTCTGAAGCACAGTATCATAAACTCATCACCGCCTGTGCGGTAAAGAGTGCAGCCTTTGGGAACGATTTTTTCTATGACGTTTACGACTGCACAGATAGCTTCATCACCCTTGGCGTGACCTTGAATGTCGTTGATCTTTTTTAGGTCGTTCAAGTCAACGGAGACAACAGCAGTCAGCTCCGTTCTGTGCTTTTCTTCATCAATATACAAGCAGCGGCGGTTGCGGGCTCCCGTCAGAGGGTCGCGCTTGAAGCTTTCCACGCAGAAAAAAGAGGAGTACAGAACAATTGAAAGAGAGTATGCGCTTCTTATGACGCCATGCATTCCTGCAAAGGATTCCATAAGCATTGCTATAACATTGACAATTACTATTAAAAATACAAGCAGTCCCTCCGAATAATCCTTGCTGCAGAATTTCTTTATCGTAAGCACCATCATAATGATAAGATAAATTATGCTGACAATATGCGCAGAAAATCCCAAAGGTCCTCTAACAAATTGATTTGCAGAGTCATATGAATAAGCTATATCTGTAAAGAAAGTCGAAAAAGCTATCAGCATATTCAGGGGCATGGGCAAAATGATAAGAGTTCTTGACAAATTACTTATCTGCTTATCCCTCAGCAGCAGCATAACAAAAAGATAAGCTATCATCGGACGTACTGAGTAGCCGACAGCAGATAAGAATATTCTAAGAGTAGTCGGTCTGTCAAGACTTGCCGTCCATAATTCGGCACAGTAGGCGATCATTTCAATCACCGTGAGTACAAGGCTCTGACCGAAAACCACATTTATCTTTTTCGGGAAAATGGAATTTATCATCAGAAAAACCGACATATACACAAGTATTATCAGCGTGGGGAAATTCATTTCAATAAACCATTGTATCATAAGCCACTCTCCCGGTGTAAATATTATGCAGAATTGTTTTTTTTTATTATATCACAGTATTCTTCCTGTGTCAATTGCCGGACATTTTATCTTAACATTCTTTGTATATCGCCGTAAATAAAATCCGGTTCCGGGGGCGATAGATTTTTTTCACGAAACATACTTAAATGTCTTTTTCGGTTAGTGCGAAACATAGATTATTTTCCAAAAGTATTGCCTTTTTTGATATATATGATAAACTCTGACTGTGAAATACATTTGACAATAAAGGATATCGCAAGGCTCTCGGGCTGTGCCGTAAGCACAGTTTCAAGAGCGCTGAATGACCACCCCGATGTGAATGCCGAAACCAGGGAACGCATATGCAGGATAGTAAAAGAAAACAACTACTGCCCCAACCGCAACGCAAAGCTTTTAAAGCAAACCTCGGGAAAAACTGTACTTCTCATTGTCAAGGGCAGCGCTAATCTGTTCTTCACACCCATACTTGAGCAGATACAGTCCTCGGCAGGAAAAAAAGGAATATCGGTCACTGTGAGCTACATAAGCGAAAATGACAATGAGGTCTCCGAGGCGCTGCACCTGTGTGAAGAAATGAAACCCATTGGAATAATCTTTCTCGGCGGAAATATATGCATTTTTCAAAGGGATTTTGAAAGGCTGCACATTCCCTGTGTACTTTGCACAGCGTATGCGGGAAAACCGGGCTTTGCAAATCTTTCATCGGTCAGCGTAAATGACTTTCTGGGAGGCAGAGCGGCTGCCCTTAAGCTGTGTGAGCTTGGTCACCGCAGGATAGGGATACTTAGCGGCGACTACAAATCGGAAGGACCCTTTTGTGAACGCTTCCGAGGCATATGCGATACTATGTCCGAATATGGAGTAACGGCTGTGGAGAAAGTGACCGAGATATACGAATTTCCCTTCAGGTCGGCATATGAAAAGGCGTGGAAGCTTGTTTCGGAGCATAGTGATATAACGGCGGTCATTGCTATGTCGGATATAATGGCGATAGGCGCTGTAAGGGCGTTCGGCGATATGAAGCTGAAAATTCCCGATGATATTTCAGTTATCGGCTTTGACGGGCTGGAGCTTGCGGATTTTTACACTCCCAGGATAACGACATTTCATCAGCCTGTGGACAAGCTTGCCGAGATAACGGTAAAAATGCTTATTGATATGATACCCAAGGCTCTCGATGAATCTGCCTATCTGGACGGTGCAACAAAGGCGCAGGTGTTCTTCAAGATAACTCTTCCACTTTCAAAGCCTATAATAGTTTACACTATCCTCACTTCCTTTATGGCACCCTGGGTAGATTACATCTTCCCCAGCATCATCTGCGGCTCGAATTACGACAGCTATACCGTTGCGCTGGGAATGTTCAAAATGCTGGAAAGAGAATTTATCGGAGCATATTATACTCAGTTTGCGGCAGGTGCGGTGCTTGTATCGATCCCTATCGCAGCACTTTTTATTTCAATGCAGAAATATTATGTTGAGGGTGTAACAGGCGGCGCTGTAAAGGGCTGATACCTTTCCTGCTGCGGAATACTGCACTCCTTCCCTCACGACCATAAATCAGAACAGGATACACATAGGAAAGGCTGCATTTTACACAATGATGCAGATCAAAAACGGAATACAGATAAGCTCTGTAAAGCTTCATACAAGCCTTGTTGAGCGAGATTCGGTAGCCGATATAAATTAAAATCACACCGATCAGATTTCATTTCGGGTCTGATCGGTGTTTTTTTACAGAGTATCACTTACTCAAAAATATGAAAAAATGCTTGACATTGGAAAAAAATTGTGATATACTTTACCTATATTATTTTTCGAAAGGAGGCAGGCAAATGTTTACACGTATGGATCATCACGGAATAAATACATTATTTGGAAATGAACCTTTGTCTGCCGCTATGGAAGTATAGTTATCGCTGTATTTTTATCTTTATGCAGATAAAGCGTGCATTTCTGAAAAGAAGTGTACGCTTTTTATTTTTATATATCAGGAGGTGCGAAAATACTTATAATGACGGCAGAGAATAATATCAAGGAGGACTTTATTATGAACGTAATTCAAGGAAAAACCGAATGCAGACCCATTGACACAGGCTATGACGAAAGCAGGATAGAAATGCTAAATAAGCGCTTTGGCGAGATGATAGACAAGAAGCTTATTCACGGCGCAATATACTGCATTTCCCACAAGGGCAAGGTCATTGCCCACGGCGCAATAGGCAGGAACAACAGTATGGGCATAGATACGCCTATGAGACCCGACACGGTTTTCGGCATTGCTTCCATTACCAAGACCTTTACGGCGACAGCAATAATGCAGCTTGTGGAGGACGGCTATATCAGGCTCAATACACCCGTGAGCGAGATACTTCCCCAGTTTGCCGAAAAGCCCTTTGACGGCATAACTCTCTGGCACCTGCTCACCCATACCTCGGGTATCTATCCCGACGGAGGCTGTTTCCCCGAAGCCGCTCCCAAGGACACATGGGAGCTTATTGAAGCCGCCGCCGAAAAGTGGGACGGCAAAAGCGAATTTGACTGGATATCCGCAGGCATCTCGGGAGGACTTCGCCGTCCGACAGGCACTGAGTGGCAGTACTGCTCATTCGGCTTTGCCCTCCTTGGAGAAATTGTCACAAGAGTAAGCGGCAAAAATGTCCACGATTATATCGAGGAAAAAATAATCCGTCCCCTGAAAATGACCGACAGCGGATTTTACTACACCCCCGAAACGGCAGCAAGGGGATATATCTTCGATGAGGGGCATAAAAATTACCTCGACAAAATAGTATCCGGCGAGATAAACGGACGTGACGGGGAAGGAAACGTGTGGGACAAAATACCAAGCACAGGCGGCGGAATACACTCCACCGTATACGACCTTATCCGCTACGCAAACGCATACATATACGGCGGAAGGTTTGAGGGTGCACGTATCCTCGGCAGAAAGTCCGTTGAAAAGATGAGCACAGTTCAGCTTACAGGCATTCCCGACCACTGCTGGAATGCCAATGAGCCTGACCGCCTTTACGGCATAGGCTTTGATATCCGTCACGGACAGTCCTTCTCCTATTCGGACAGAACAATTATGCACGAGGGCGCAGGAGCTTCATCTCTTGACATTGATCTTGAGGAGCAATTGGCGGCAGCGTGGTTTGTTCCCTTTGACACGGGTGCAAACGGCTGGTCGGCAGAGCCTTTGTACAACGTTCAGAACATTATCTGGTCGGGGTTGATTTGATTGAATTATATTAAGCATAAGCTTGAAATGTGCAAAGCGGTGGCGTTTGTGACCTACAAGGAATGGAGCGCCTACCGCACACACTCGCTGGTATCGGTTTTCGTGGGACCCGTATATTTTATGGTGCAGTATTTCATCTGTACGGCAATATACGGCGGGAACATCACCTTAGGGGGACTTGAGTTTGAACAGACCGTCCGATATTTCGGAGCTTCTGCTCTTATCGGCTATCTCACCATGGATTTTGCCGACTGGAATTTGCAGATGCTTGTGCGGACGGGGAAATTCCTCACCTTCACCCTCCGCCCCATGCACCACAGATTTTTTGCCCTGTCACAGAAGATAGGACACAGAGTGCTGGGATTTTTCCTTGAGTTCCTGCCCTGTCTGTTCATATTTGCCTTGCTGTTTAAAGTGGAAATAATCCCACGGTATATGGGCTGGACGGTGCTTTCGGTGGCTCTTGCCTTTCTTATGAATTTCTATGTGAATTACTGTCTGGGAATGACGGCGTTTTATTTCGTGCAGGCAAACGGCATAAGAGTGGTCTATCAGCTTCTGGGAAGCATTTTCTCGGGAGCGCTGATACCGCTCAGCTTCTTCCCCGAAGTCATTCAGCGGATAATGATGTTCCTGCCCTTTCAGTACACAAATTATATCCCTGCAATGGTATGGACGGGCAATAATTCCATCGGCGAAATGGGAATGACTATCCCACAGGCAGTTTTGTATCAGGGAATAGCCGTAATATTCACCGCACTGCTCAGCGAGGTGATATACCGCTCGTCAATAAAGCGCTTTACAGCGGTGGGAGCGTGATGAAATGAGATACATAAAAATTTATCTTGCCTGCCTGCATACCGCATTTTCAAGGGCGGCGGCATATCGACTGGACTTTGTTCTGGGCAATCTTATCACCCTGCTGTCGAATATAATTTTTCCCCTGGCAACAGTTCTTATCTACGCCAACGGAGCAAGGTTCTCGGGGTGGACAATGTGGGAAGTGCTGCTTATCCAGTCGGTGTTCTCCATGTCAAATGCCCTTGCCTCAATGATAAGCGGAAGCGTTCTCTGGGTGACAATGGACAGTATTCAGGCGGGCAGCTTTGAAACGGTATTGTTAAAGCCCCTTTCCCCGCTGTTTTTCATAGCGGCGGCAAATTTCGACACAGGCAGTATAGGACTTTTCTTGGGCGGACTTGCAATGACCGTCATATCCGCCTCCTTTACGGGAATATGCGGCACAGGGGGAATACTTCTGTTTCTGCTAATGTTCATATCGGGAGCGGCGGTAATGTGCGGACTTGACCTGATAATGGCGGCAATAAGCTTCAAATGGGTGGGAAATTCCAGAATACCCGAGATATTTGACAGCATAAAGGAATTCGGAAAATATCCCATGGGAATTTTTCCGAGGAGCGTTCAGGTTCTGTCCTCGCTGATACTACCCGTCTCCGCCGTGGGATTTTTCCCCGCCTCGGCACTGCTGGGACGGCTTGATATACGGTCGCTCATATCGGTGCTGCCATGTATGCTGTTCCTGCTTTTCGGGGTGTGGATATATAACCGTATGATAAAAATTTACGAGGGAGTAGGTGGATAAAATGGTTGCAATAAAGGCAGAAAACTTAGTAAAATCCTACACCACATACAAAAGGGGCAGCGGCTTCAAGGAAACGG
Source organism: Oscillospiraceae bacterium (assembly GCA_017829005.1). Classification (GTDB taxonomy): domain Bacteria; phylum Bacillota; class Clostridia; order Oscillospirales; family Ruminococcaceae; genus Huintestinicola. The sequence continues at coordinate 18,680 of JAGAJF010000036.1, forward strand.
TGAAAAGCTTTTTCAAGCGTGAAAAGGTACTGATAAACGCCGTTGACGGTATCTCCTTTGAGATAGAGCAGGGAACAGTCTGCGGAATTCTGGGACCAAACGGCGCAGGCAAATCCACCACCATCAAAATGCTCTGCGGCGCACTTTTCCCCACAAGCGGCAATATTGACGTAATGGGCTATTCTCCCGCTCGTGACAGAATGAAATACGTCCGTAAGATAGGGGCGGTTTTCGGGCAGAGATCCCAGCTTATATGGGATATCCCGCCCGTTGACAGCTTTGCCATGAACAAGGCGATTTACGGCATATCCGATGAGGATTACAAAAAGCGCCTTGATGAAATGACGGAGCTTTTTGATGTGGGCGAGGTGATACATAAGCCCACAAGAGTTTTGTCGCTGGGGGAGCGAATGAAGTGCGAGTTTATAATGGCAATGCTCCACAGCCCCGAAATAGTATTTCTTGACGAACCCACCATCGGACTTGACGTTATAGCCAAGAACCAGATACGTGAGGTGGTAGGGGAGATGAACCGCAAGGGAACCACCTTCATTCTCACAACTCACGACCTTGAGGACGTTGAACAGCTTGCGGACAATGTTATCATAATAAATCACGGCAAAAAGGTTTTCGATGATACTCTTACAAGCCTTCGAAATACTCTTGGCAGCAAAAAGATCGTAGATCTCACCCTCACAAAGCCATATAACGGCGATGAGATAAACGGCGCAAAGGTCATCGGACGTGATAACGAGTTTGATATTTCCCTTGAGGTGGATACGGAAAAGCAGCCTGTAACGGAGTTCTTAAAAAGTCTTACAGACCATGTGAGCTTTCGTGATATATCCGTCAAAGAGCTGCCTATGGATATGATAATCACAAGGATATACAGCGAATAAGGATACAGCGCTCTGCAAAAGTATTACGTCAGCAAAGCGCTGTATTTTTATGTGGTATTACGCAGCCACAGCCCTGTATCTCTCCCTGTTTACGACCTCTTCCATTACGCTGTCGGGAGTAATGCTGCCCGACTTCACCATATCGAAGATGGCAGGGGAGAAGCCCGAGACAAGAGCAGCTCCCGTTTGCGAAAGTGTAACGGGGAATGCTGCTCCTCTGCTGCAAAGGTTCCAGAAAACAATTTCGGGAAGCTCATAGCCGAAAAGGGCAAATTTTCTCTTCATCGTCTCAAAAAGGGGCAGGCTGTTTCCGCCCTCAACACAGCAGTCAAACTGCATATCCGAAAGAATGTACAGCCTTTTGGGCATATCCGTTTTCGGCACCTTGTTATTTACAGCAGTGCTCAGGATAAGCTCGAAAACCGCTTCAAGGTCGGTGTTTGCACATTCGTTATAGGAAGCGCAGTATTTTGCTTTTTCAAAAATGTCATTTCCCTTGACCTTTACCAGACGGGGCTTTTTTGAAAAAGTTATGAAATGACCGCCGAAAGCGCCCTTGTTATGCTCTGCAAAGTAAATTCCAAGGGAAAGCGCAGCGTCAATGGGACGGGGCGTGTTTCCCCAGGTCATAGAGCCTGAGCCGTCAATGACCGCAATGGCATTTTCGTTTGATGCGCCATGGTCGGGCAGGCTGTTCCATGTAACATCAAGAGCAGTCCTTTCCTCAGCCGAAAGCTTTTCAACAAGCACCCTGCGGATAACCTCGTAAGGATAAAGAGTATCGGCGTGAAGCACAGCCTTTCCCTCCCTGACGCTGCTCAGATATTCACAGTAACGCTCTTTGTCGTTTCGGATAAACGCCTTTTTGTACTTGAGCATTGCTCCCGAAGGCTGCTTGCCGTAATCAAAGGTGTAGTCCATAACCCTGAGACGGTTCTCGGTGATGTCGGTGTATTTTCTCAGAGCGGAAAGCGTGAGACGATAGCTCTTTTCGTCCATTCCGAGAAGCTTGCAAAGTCTTTTTGCATTTTTCACCGTCTCCTTTGAGGAAGCATTCACCGAGGGAAGCCATTTTGCAAGGAGAGATACGGGCTTGCCCTCATTCATTCCCGAAATATCCTCCTCAAGCTGAGCCTTTATAACGGCGGCAGCCTCCTTTTCACAGGGAGTACCCATAAGAGTGCAGAGATCGTCAAATCTTCCGTATTCCGCAAAAAGGGGAATGTTTTTCTTGACGCTTTCGGAAGCGGAAAATGCAAGGTGCTTCACCGCAATGCGGAAAAATCGCCTTTCGCCCAGTCCCCCTCTTACGTCCCTTGCAAAGAAGATTATCTTCATAGTCTTGTGGGGGTCTTCGGCGTATGCCCTTAAAACCGCTGTGCCAATTTCCTCCTCAGATGCATTTCTCATAGCCCCCGCCTTGAAAAACAGGTCGAGACAGTCGGAATGGGTAGATATATATGCCCTGCCGCCGTTTTCGGTACGGGTCTCGTTTGCCTTTGCTTTAAGCGCATTTAAAAAATCAAACATAGTAACACTCCTTTTCAACAAGACAGCTTTTACCGATAATATAACATCGGACAGGATTTGAACCTGCATTGACCAATTATGCTATGCTGTAACTGTCTTAATATTTTGCCGACAAGGCTCCTTCCTCGCAGCGCCCTTAACGAGCATGTACTGCGTCCCATCGGAAATAATTGCTGACTGAGCCTTTGAATAAATTGGACACGGCTCATTATTATTTCTGCTATTCCCTTTTGCAAGGTCTGCGAGTCGAACGCAGGGTAAGCTGAAAGCAAGGTATGCTAAAAGCAAGGGAAGCTGAAAGCTTACCATAGCGCCTTGGAGATAATATTATCATACATTTGCTGTATGAGCCGTTGATTTTGATTTGAAATTATACAAGGCGCATTTGTGGTTTCACGTGACAGGTGAATATAAAATTTTGCTGTATGCGCCTTTAAGTCATTATTGGTGACAGCTTGTTTGTGTCGTTATCAAGCCGTCCGCCTGCTCACGGTACCTTTTTTGATGCTCTGCCAAACTGAGCTACGGGTCTCCCCGACAGGATTCGAACCTGTGACACTCATCAAAATATTGCTGTAAATACCGTTCTGTGATAGCTTATCCCTTTACCACGCCCACCGTAAACAGCTTTTTGACCGCTTCGGTGAGATCCTGCTGATTTGTCATGACCGTGTCAATGTCCTTGTAGGCAAAACGTGATTCCTCCGCAACATCGGATTTCTTGTTTTTTCCAAGAACAACATTGTTTGCCTTGAGGTCGTTTATCACCGTGTCAACGGCGAATTTCTGCATCGCCGCAGTACGTGAGTAAAGCCGTCCCGCCCCGTGGGAGGAGGACATAAAGCTGTCGGGATTTCCCTTTCCTCTTACAATGTAGCTATATGAGCCCATTGAGCCTGGGATTATCCCCATCTCGCCCTCTGCCGCCCTGATGGCACCCTTTCGGTGAACGAAAACCTCTTTGCCGAAGTGGCTTTCAAGAGCGGCATAGTTGTGATGGCAGTTTATCTCATCGGAATAATGCGCCTCAAGCCCCGTGTATTTAAGCACATATTTGGAGAAAATCTCTCTCACCCTTCCGAGCATTGCCCCGCGGTTCTCGTATGCAAAATCCATTGAGAGCTGCATCCAGTCAAAATATCTCCGACCCTCGGCAGAGTCCGCAGGAAGAAAGGGGAGCCGCCACTCGGCAGGAACGGCGCTGTGCCATTTTTCGTTAAGCCTTGCCGCAATGCCGTTAAAATGCTCGCATACCCTGTAGCCGAAATTTCTGCTGCCCGAGTGGAGCATTATGGTGCAAAGCCCGTTCTCGTCCTCCTGAAGCTCAATGAAATGGTTGCCGCCTCCAAGAGTTCCTACCTGAAAATATCCGTCAGAGATGTTACCAACAAGCTCGGGGTCGCTCTCGTATTTTGAAAGCTCCTCCTTTGCCCTGTCAAGAACAGCCGAGGGCTGAGGGAGCTTGTGATGAGCAAAGCCTGTGGGAATGTTTCTCAGGATATCTCCCACAATTGCCTGCAGAAGCGTACCGCTGCCCGTTATGGTCTCACGAAGCACCGAAACGGGGATATCCGTCTGGAGGAAAGCCATTCCGCAGCCGATATCCACCCCCACAGCATTGGGTATCACAGCCCCGTCGCAGGCAATGACGCCGCCTATGGGCATACCCTTTCCCGTGTGAGTGTCGGGCATTAAAGCCGCCCATTTATATGTAAAGGGAAGCATTGCAATATGCTCAGCCTGTTCAAGGCAGCTTTCCTCTATGGTATCTCTTTCCGCCCATATCTTTATGGGAAATTTGTCATTAACATTATGCACGAACATATCGCTCATTCCTTTCATCTGTTTGCTTTCGATGTTCCCATTATAATCCAAAAAATCCCGCCCGTCATTTAAAAAAGTCTGCGAACACTCTCAGGCGTATTGAAAAGCAAATTAAAATGTGATATTATGGTAATACAGCAAAGGAGGACAGATAAATGAAATTATTCGACATTATATTCGGGAAAAAAGAAGATGTAAAACGTGTACATCAATACGCCGAGAACCTTGCATACGGATATGAAGAAAATCTCTATCCTGCGCTTTATGAGCTATATAAATATGACAGCAAAGAAATAAGGACAGTGGCAAAAGCCTGCACGGATATGATCGGAGACAAAAACGGCAGGGAGCTTGCGGAGTATCTGTACGATCTGAGAGTTGACTCTGACTATATTTACTATTACCGTAATATCAAGGAAAAGGACTACGGCAGATACAAGGAAATATGCGGAGAGGATTTTCCCTCTCTCCTTGCAGTGGGAATGTGCCACCGGGACGGCTATATCAGAATGAACAGCGTAAGGCATATGGGACAGTATCCGAAATATCTTCCTCTGATACTTTGCTTGTATAACGACTGGGTGCCAAATGTCCGCAAAGCAGCGGAAAAGGCTTTTTGTCAGGCAGCCCAAAAGGCAAATATCATAGCCATAGCCTCCGCCGCTGTCGAGATACCCGAACTCAGAAAATGCGGCAGACGTGAGACTGAAAGTTTCTCAGCGGCAGAAGATATTATGAGGAAAAGGCTGTCAAAGGAGCTTGATATATCCGAACTCAGAAAAATAGGGATATCCCCCCAAAGCAGGTTTCCCAAAAGCCGCCGCCAAAAAATATACGAAGTCCTCATATCGGAATGTCTCATATCTTCCGAATGTGCGGAGTATATCATCGAAAATGAAAAGGGCGTCATAAGAGACCGCACCGAGCTTATGTATATCCGTAACTTTGACCTGCCCCGCAGCAGGCTCACTGAATATCTGAGAAGCAAAAAACCCGTCATAAGGCGGCTTGCGGCGCAGAAGCTCATTGATACATACGGGCTGTGGGAGGGAGCGGAGGAAATGCTCCTTGACAGCACCCGAGCCGTAAGGGAGCTTATAATATATAATTTCCGGAAATCAAAGCCCGACTTTGACATTTCTTCATACTGCAAAGCACACCTGCCTGACCCCGCTGCCATAATGGCATTAGGAGAAGCATACTGCCCCGAGGGAGAAGAAATTGCCCTCGAATATGTAAACTCCGAAAACTCAAAGCTCGCAGCGGCGGCAGTGTTTACCCTTTGCAGGCTTGCTTCGGACAAATATGATAAGCTTTACTATAAAATGATATCAGACTCCCGCCTGAAAGCGGCAAAATCGGCGTACAAGGCGTTTGTGTCCTGCGGCGGATATGTTCCCCCCGAACAGCTTTATGAGGATATCCTGCGCACATCGGGGGAGCCGTATCTCTGCAGGCGTTATGCCTCTCTCCTCTGCCGTCCGTCACAGGGAATATGGGAGGCAATGCCGCAGCTTATAAGGCTGTACAGCTTCCCCGATGAATGCATCCGCAATATGGTGAGACGTACAATACTTGCAAGAAGCTGCTATTTTATAGGCAGCAGCGACCTCAGAGAGAAAATAAAGTCGGAGCTTTCCTTCTCGGAGGACGTACCCGACGAACTAAAAAAAGTCATATTATCTCAGATAGAACGGAAGTGATAACATGGGCGGCTTTTCGGAGCTTATCAAAAATTTCGACAAAACAAGAGATTACATCAGAGATTTTTTCATCTACGGCTTTAAGGTGAGAAACGAATTTACGGGCAAAAGCTCCCGTACCTATGACGATGAAAAACGGCGTGCGGAAAGCTGGCTGGGAGATTTTTTCCGCTATGACAGCACAAGGCGGGGCAAGCAGGTGTCCATCACCGTTGACAGCGGACATATAAACGAAAATCCGCTTTACAGCGCCTATTATTCCAAAAGCTTCACCGACAATGATATAAAGCTCCATTTTATGCTTATGGATATTCTTGACGGTAAGCTTATGAATGTCCGAGAGATAACCGAAACCCTTAACAGCACCTACGGACAGCTTTTTGACGAGCAGACCGTGAGAAACAAGCTTAAAGAATACGTAAGCGAGGGAATTATCCTCAGCGAAAAGAAGGGGCGGACGGATATATTCACCCTTTCCCCGGATACCGCCGAAAGCTTTTTTTCACGGTATGAGGGGCTTGAGGATGCTGTGAAATTCTTTTCCGAATCCCCCGAATTCGGCATAGTGGGAAACAGCATATTAAAGACCGCAGGGCTTACAAATGACATTTTCCTTAACAAGCATAACTACATCGTCCACACCCTTGAGGACACGGTGCTGCTTGACCTTCTTAAAATAATGGAGGAAAAGCGGTTTGCAGTGATAACCAATTTCGGCATAGGGGGAAAAGCCACCGAGACCGAAGGTGTACCCCTTAAAATATATTCCTCGTCCCGGACGGGACGAAGATATGCGGTGATGTATCTCCCGAAATATAAGCGGTTCAATTCATTCAGGCTCGATTACATAAAAAGCGTGCGTTCCCTTGGCGTTTACGGGGAATACGACGACATTGCCCGAAAGCTTTGCCGCTGCGAGGAAAAATGCTTCGGCGTTTCCTTCGGGGAAAGAAGCGGCGAGAGTGCGGGAGGAAGCTTCCGAATGGTTCTGAGGATAAACGAGGAAACAGAGGGCTTTGTACTTGAACGGCTTGAGCGTGAAAAGCGGTGCGGCAGTGTCCGTAAGATAGACCGCGACCTTTTTGAATACACCGTCTTGGTCTTTGACATCAACGAGATGATGTCATGGGTCAAGACCTTTATCGGCAGAATAGTTTCAGTAGAAAGCACCAATAAACGGATAACCGACAAGCTGTACCGTGATATTGCCCGAATGAAACGAATTTACAGCAGAAAGGAGGAGTGAGGCTTGAAGCTTTTTTCAGAAGTTTACGGAGCATATTTCCGCTGTACCGAAAGGATACTTTCCGAAGGGGAAGTGACCGAAAAAAGGCTTCGGGAAATTGTTACCCAAAGCGCATTCAGAGACTCTCTGCTTTTCATTCCCGAAAAGCTCATTCCCGATAAATCGGGCAATTCTCCATGGGGACTGCTGAGACGCAGTGAAAGCGGCAGCCTTTGTTCCATACTTTCCAAAGCACCCCCGAGAATAATCACAAGCCTGCAGAAAAGCTGGCTAAAAGCAAAGCTAAATGACCCGAAATTCCGTCTCTTTCTCTCAGATGAGGATATAGCCGCCCTTTCCCAGCGGTTGAAAGATGTGAGACCCTTGTATAACAGGGAATATTTCCGTGAATTTGACCGCTTCACCGACGGGGACGATTATGACGACCCCCATTACAGAGAGGTGTTCGGCACTGTCCTCAGAGCAGTGCGGGATAATGAGCTGTTATCCCTTGAGCTTATCTCCCGCCGAGGGAAAAGAATAACGAAAAATGCCCTTCCACTGAGGATAGAATACTCAAGGAAGAATGATAAATTCCGTGTATACTGCCTTACCCTTCCCAAAAGGGAGGAGTATCTTTTTAACATCGGCAGGATAGAAAGGGCTGTTTTAACAGGAAAGCATATCACAACGGAAACAGACCTCGAGGAATTTTTTAACAGGAGACGGTGCGAAAAGCCCGTTACCGTAGAGGTAAGCGGCGAGCGGAATGCTGTGGAGCGGTTTATGATGGAGTTTGCCGCCTTTGAAAAGCGAAGCGAGCTTGACCTTGCCACAGGGAAATGTCACGCCTCTGTTTATTACGATATGCAGGACGAAACGGAGCTTCTTATAATGCTTCTTGGCTTCGGACCCGTTTTAAAGATAACAGGCCCCGAGGATTTCCTTGAAAAGGTCAGGGAGCGGGTGGAAAAGCAGTATGAGCTGTTTTATGGAAATGAGTGAACAATGCTCCCGGGTCGTATATCCCCCGGGAGCATTTCTTTTACTTAAACTCCACCGAATTGATAACCGCATAAATATCCTCAAGGGAGTTCATATCTATGTATAAAGTATAGCTGTGATTAAGATTTGAGACAGGGTAAGCCTCAAATATGACCTCATATTCCGGCTGGCTCTCGTCATAGGTATTTTCCCTTATCTCAATTATCCCGTTTACATTTTCCGATTCGTAAACATAAAGGTACTTGCAGTTTGAGAATGCATACGCTCTGCCCATTCCCACAATGTTAAATACCGTAGCTTTGCCCAGATCCCAGAAGCAGTAGTCCTCCTCGTCAAGCAGAACAGTACATTTGTATGAAGCAAAGCGTGAGTCGGGCATACCGTTTCCGAAACTCTCAAATGCTTTGATCATCCTTTGGAAATCCTTTTCGGAAGCGTCATCGGCATATGGTTCGTAATCTGTCATATCCAAAACGGCATCATTAGGCTCCGAATGCATATAAACCGTTTCGCCTGTGTCATTGCATTTGTAAAAAAACGGTATATATTCATTTTCAAAAACCTCAAAGCCCGAAGGGATCGTCAGGGAAACATTCTCGTTCTCCACCCTTTTAAAGCTGTCGTTTCTCACATCATACCCGTCAAAATACTCTCCCTTGCTCTCAAAGCAGGGCATAATATATTTCTTCGCCTCTATGCTCAAAGCCGCACGGGGCAGTATCACCCATATGACAATGCCAAGTATTATAACCGCCGCCCCAATGCAGGAAATAATTATTTTGGTTTTCTTTTTCACTTAATGTACCCCTTTCCAAATTCTGCCGAAATAACCGTTAAAATTATATTACCATATTTTCACCCAAATGTCAATTATAACAGGATAAAAGTTTCATTAAAGCAGGATTAAAAAAATCCCCGTCCGTAAAAGACAGGGATTTTTGCATATGTGAATTACTTTGCGTACTCAATAGCTCTGCTTTCTCTGATAAGATGAACCTTGATCTGACCGGGATAATCCATCTCGTTTTCGATCTTGGCAGCGATCTCTCTTGCAACGAGAGCCATTTTTTCGTCGTTGATCTGCTCGGGGACAACCATAATTCTGACTTCACGACCGGCCTGGATAGCGTAGGATTTCTCAACGCCCTCGTAGGAGGTGCATATTTCCTCAAGCTTCTGGAGACGTTTGATGTAGTTCTCGTAATTCTCGTTTCTTGCCCCGGGTCTTGCGGCGGAAATTGCGTCAGCCGCCTGAACCAGAGCCGCAACAACGGTCTTTGTCTCAACATCGCCGTGGTGAGCCTCAATAGCGTGAATGACCTCGGGGCTTTCCTTGTACTTGCGGCAGACGTCAACGCCTATCTGAACGTGAGAGCCTTCGATCTCGTAGCTGAGCGCCTTGCCGATATCGTGAAGCAGACCTGCACGCCGTGCAAGATTTGCGTCAACACCAAGCTCGGAAGCCATAATGCCCGCCAAGTGAGCCACCTCGATGGAGTGGTCGAGAACGTTCTGACGATAAGAAGTTCTGTATCTGAGTCGTCCGATAAGACGAACAAGCTCGTGGTTTATGCCGTGAACATTGGTCTCAAGGATAGCCCTTTCGCCCTCCTGCTTGATACGGTGTTCAACCTCGCGCTTTGCCTTGTCCACCATTTCCTCAATTCTTGCAGGGTGGATACGTCCGTCCGCAATAAGCTTCTCAAGAGCAATTCGTGCAACCTCACGTCTTGCAGGGTCAAAGCAGGAAAGGGTGATAGCCTCGGGGGTGTCGTCAATGATAAGCTCAACGCCTGTGAGAGTTTCCAGAGTGCGGATATTTCTTCCCTCACGTCCGATAATTCTTCCCTTCATCTCGTCGCTGGGAAGGGGAACAACGGAAACTGCCGTCTCAGCCACCTGATCGGCAGCGCACTTTGCGATTGCAAGGGAAATAAGGTTTCTCGCCTTGTCCTCGCACTCGTCCTTGAGCTGAGTTTCAAACTGCTGGACCTTGAGAGCCTTCTCGTGAACCAGCTCATTTTCAAGCATAGAGAGCAGGTGCTCCTTAGCCTGATCCATAGTGAACTGGGAAATTTTCTCCAGAATTTCCATCTGGGAGTGCTTGATCTTGTCAGCCTCCTCAAGCTTTTCGTCAGCGGCCTTCAGCTTTTTCTGGAGCTGTTCGTCCTTTTTTTCCAGGGTGTCGTTTTTCTTGTCAAGGTTTTCTTCCTTCTGCTGGATACGTCTTTCCTGACGGGAAAGCTCGTTTCTTCGCTCCTTGATCTCTTTTTCAAGCTCGGTGCGGCTCTTGTGTATCTCGTCCTTAGCTTCTACAAGAGCAATTTTCTTTTTGCTGTCGGCTTCCTCTTTGGCAGCTTCGATGATGCGCTCAGCCTCTTTTTCGGCGGAGCCTATGGCGGATTCTGCCTGAGATTTGCGGTAATTTATGCCCGCCTTAAAGCAGATAAAGCCCGAAACAGCCGCAGCCACAACAAATATGACCACATAAATGGCATACTGCAACAAAAAAACCTCCTTTTCATGATACTAAAAATATGGTAATCGCTTCGGAGGTCGGTGAAGCTCATAAATATTAAATAAACCGCTTGTTTGGGGAAAGTACCCTGCTTAAAATAATTTTTACCGAAAACGTATATTTTTAAATAAGCCAATAATAATATCCCGAAAACTGAGCGACCGAATAAAAACGGAACGGACGGCTCATAATATATATAAACTTCAGCTATCCGCAGGGATATGCGGAAAACGGCTTGAAGCGATAATGTAAAAGCAGCTTCTATAAATGGCAGAGGGCATTTTTTTAATATCCTGCCGCCCGCCGAAAATATTTTTACTGCAGACACAATATTATTGTAATATAAAATTTTCCTCTTGTCAAGGAATTTTATATAATTTAACACTATTACATAATAAAATTGTTGTTTTGCTGTACAAAAATACCGTTGACATACGGCTCGGTTAGTGATATCATATATATGTATAAAATTTTTAAATCGTTGAAGAGAGACCCGTTCTGTGAAAAAGCTGTTTTCAGAGAGCGCCCGGCACAGGCTGAGACCGGGTGCGGCAGTACGCAGTATCGGTACCGCTCTCCGAGTCCGCTTAATAGGCGGCGGCAGCCCCCGTTACAGGGCAAATGAGGCGTTTTACACTAAGGTAAAGCGTGAAAACGGGTGGAAACACGGTAATTTATCGTCCCGAGGCAATGGTTTTTTAACAAAACCCTGCGCTTCGGGGCGTTTTTATTTTTTAGGAAAGAAGAATTAAGAGATGAACCGGTTATCAGACCTTTACACAAGACTTTCGGGACTTGCGGTGTTCAGAGGTGTTTTAAAGCTCAAGACTATGGGCAGGCTTATGGATATGCTGAAAGAGCAGACACCCGCTTCGGTGGGCGAATTTGTAAACTCCCTCTATAAGCACGGCTCCAACCTTTCAAGCTACATCATCAAGGCAGTCACCGAGGACGAGAACACATATCTTCTCAGAAAAGCCCGCAGGGAACAGATCCCTCCCGTAATGGAGACCGCCGTGCGCAAGGAGCTGGGACTTTTCAGCGAGATATCCATGCTCACCACCGAAGATGTCCGCACAGCAATGGGCTATATGGGCTATCTTCCCGAGTGGGAGAATACAAATCTGGATTTCAGTGCTATCTACGCAGACAGGATAGACAAGCTTTTTACCAAGGGCTATGGCATATTCGCAAAATATACCGCCTTTATGCTCAAAGACCACGTGATAACCCCCGTCCTGACACCCGACCCCCAGCGGCTCTCACAGCTCCCCGCATATGAGACCCAGCGCAAGATGGTCATTGACAATACCCTTGCCCTTATAAAAGGACGTCCTGCCGCAAACTGCCTTCTCTACGGCGATGCGGGAACGGGAAAATCCTCCACCGTAAAGGCTGTTGTGAATGAATTTGCCGACAGGGGACTAAGGCTTATCGAGCTAAAAAAAGCCCAGCTCCACGAGCTGCCCGACGTTATGGAGAGCATTGCGGACAATCCATTAAAATTCATCATTTTCATAGATGACCTTTCCTTCTCCTCGGACGATGCGGATTTCGGAGCGCTGAAAGCCGTTCTTGAAGGCTCCATATCCTCCAAGGCATCAAATGCGGTCATCTATGCCACCAGCAACCGCCGCCATCTCGTTAAGGAAAGCTTTTCCGACAGAAGCGGAGATGATATCCACGCAAGAGATACACGAGAGGAGCTTGCCTCCCTGTCCGAGCGCTTCGGCTTGAAGGTCACATTCCTCAAGCCCGACAAGGATACATATCTCAAAATTGTGGAGTATCTTGCAGGTCAGTACGGCATTACCATGGACAGAGACGAGTTGTTCACCAAGGCGGAAGCCTATGCCCTCCGCAGAAGCGGAAGAAGCGGACGTGCCGCAAGACATTTCGTGGAAATGCTCAAGGCAGGCGAGCCTGAAAATCAGCAGTAAGGAGTTTTATAAATTGAATATTCGTAAAATTCCAGCCCTTTGTGCGACCCTTGTATTTCTGACAGCCTGCGGGTCATCGTTAAACACATCTGATACACAGGAAACCGCCCCCTCGGACACATCGGCAGTATCAGACAGTGTTACATCTGACGAAAGCTCAGAGATTTCCGTAAGTGAAGTATCATCGGCGGCTGAGGAAACCGAAACAGACACCGAAACCACTGCCATACTCACCGAATGTATGGAATATAACATCTCCTCCCTGAAAGGCCCCACCACAATGGGAATGGTGAAGCTTATATCCGACAGCGAAAAGGGGGAGACCTTCAACAAATATAACGTGTCTATATATGCCACCGCCGACGAGATAGTGGCAGGGGTGGTAAGCGGCAATACGGACATTGCCAATGTCCCCGCAAACCTTGCCGCAGTGCTTTACAACAAGACCGAGGGCAATATAAAGGTTGCCGCGGTAAACACCCTCGGAGTGCTATATGTAGTGACCTCGGGGGAGGATATAACTTCGGTTGCCGACCTCAAGGGCAAAACGGTCTATTCCACAGGCAAGGGGACCACTCCCGAGTATGTATTAAACTACATTCTGAGAGCAAACGGTCTTGAACCCCAGACAGATGTTACCATTGAGTACAAGTCCGAGGCAAGCGAATGCGCCGCTGTAATGGCGGAAAGCGAGAATGCAATTGCCGTTCTTCCCCAGCCCTATGTGACCGCCGCCCAGCTGCAGAATGAGAACATAAAAATCGCCTTGAGCCTCACCGACGAGTGGGACAAGGTCAGCGAAACACCCCTCATTACCGGCGTGACCATTGCACAGAAAAACGTTATTGAGGAAAATACTGTCGCCTTTGATGATTTTCTCGGTGAATATCAGGCTTCTGTTGATTTTGTAAATGAAAACACCGATGAAGCCGCCGAACTCATAGGAAACTATGATATTGTGAAAGCCCCCGTTGCAAAAAAGGCACTGCCTTACTGCAATATAACTCTTTTACGGAGGGAGGATATGAGAAGTGCCGTAACAGGCTACTGGAATATCCTCTTTGATGCCGACTCAAAGTCTGTGGGCGGTAAGCTCCCGGATGATGATGCTTTCTATACGGAAATGATATATGAATAGGTCTGACAAAAAGGACTTTTTTCATAAAGCTTTGGGTATATTATTCTGGCTGCTGCTCTGGCAGCTTGCCGCAATGCTCCTTGACAAGCGGATAATCCTCGTGACTCCCATTGCCGCAGTGAAACGGCTTTGCGAGCTTTGCTCCGAAGGGGATTTTTTGAAAACCGTCCTCAATTCCTTTCTAAGGATTGGCGGCGGCTTCTTTGCAGGGGTCATAGCGGGAACGGTCTTAGCGGTGCTGTCGCAGGCTTTTTCATTTGCTAAAGCGGTCATATCTCCCGCAATGTCGGCGGTGAAGGCAGTTCCCGTGGCAAGTTTCATAATCTTTGCCCTGTTTTTTCTGAAAAGCTCCGCATTGTCATTTCTCATATCCGCACTTATGGTAATGCCCGTCATATATGACGCCGTAAGCAAGGGGATAGAAAATGCGGACGGAAAGCTTATTGAAGCTGCGAAGATTTTCGGTCTCAGCCCCATGAAAAAGGCAAGGTATCTCTACTTTCCCTCGTTAATGCCCTTTTTATCTGCCGCATTCAGAACGGGAGCGGGACTTGCCTTCAAGAGCGGAACAGCGGCAGAGGTCATAGGACAGCCGGATTTTACCCTTGGGGATATGCTCTACCGCTCGAAGATATATCTTGAGACCGCCGACCTTTTTGCCTGGACAATTGTGATAATCCTGCTGGGAAAGCTGTTCGAGCTGCTTGTGACGAGTTTGCTTGACATTATATATAAGCGTTCTCAGCATTATAAAATAAACCATAACCTTAAAGGGGGTGTTTGCTCCGATGAATAATTTTAAACGCTTTTCAAAGGAGCGGCATACCGTTACAGCGGTAAATGCCGCAGAGTTTACAATATGAAACAATTTTAATTTACAAAGGAGAATAAAAAATGATAAAGCTTACACTCAAGGACGGCTCCGTAAGAGAAGCCGAGAGCGGAATATCCGCCGCAGAAATTATCAAGGGAATCGGAATGGGTCTTTACAAGGCAGCCTGCTGCGTAAAGCTTGACGGCGAGGTCTGCGACCTGAGAACTCCCGTGGAAAAGGACTGCACCTTTGAAGTCTGCACCTTTGACTCCGAAGAGGGCAAAAAGACCTTCTGGCACACCGCTTCCCACATTCTTGCACAGGCTGTAAAGCGCATTTATCCCGAAACAAAGCTGTCCATAGGTCCCTCCATCGACAACGGCTTCTACTACGATTTTGACACCGACCTCCCCTTCACCTCCGATGACCTTGCAAAGTTTGAAGCGGAGATGAAGAAGATCGTCAAGGAGGGCATTGAGATAACCCGTTTCGAGCTGCCCCCCGCAGAAGCAGAGACAAAGCTTTCCGAAATGGGCGAGCCTTACAAGGTAGAGCTTTGCAAGGAGCACAGCGACAAGGGCGAGAACATCAGCTTCTACAAGCAGGGTGACTTCATCGACCTCTGCGCAGGTCCTCACCTTATGTCCACCGCCCCCGTAAAGGCATTCAAGCTCACAAACTGCACAGGCGCATACTGGAGAGGCGACTCTAAGGGCAAGCAGCTTTGCAGAGTTTACGGCACAGCCTTTCCCAAGGCTTCCGAGCTTGAGGAATATCTCAAAAAGGTGGAAGAGGCAAAGAGCCGCGACCACAACAAGCTGGGAAGAGAGCTTGAGTATTTCACAACAGTTGATTATATCGGTCAGGGTCTGCCCATACTTCTTCCCAAGGGCGCAAAGGTGATTCAGCTTATGCAGAGATGGGTGGAGGACATAGAAGCAAAGCACGGCTGTCTGCTCACCAAGACCCCTTATATGGCAAAGAGAGAGCTTTACAAAATTTCGGGACACTGGGATCACTACCTTGACGGTATGTTCGTGCTTGGCGACCCGAACGACGAGGAAAAGGAGTGCTTTGCCCTCCGTCCCATGACCTGTCCTTTCCAGTATCAGGTATTCCTCAATCGTCAGCGCTCCTACAGAGACCTGCCTATGAGACTTACCGAGACATCTACCCTGTTCAGAAACGAGGACAGCGGCGAGATGCACGGTCTTATCAGAGTAAGACAGTTCACCATTTCCGAGGGACATTACATTCTCCGTCCCGAGCAGCTTGAGGAGGAGTTCAGAGGCTGTCTTGAGCTTGCAAAGTATTTCCTGGGAACCGTAGGACTTCTTGAGGACTGCACATTCCGCTTCTCACAGTGGGATCCCGCTAATCCAAAGAACAAGTACGAGGGCACTCCTGAGCAGTGGGAAGAGGCTCAGGCTGCAATGAAGACAATTCTTGACGATCTGGGCGTTGAATACACGATCGGTATCGACGAAGCCGCATTCTACGGTCCCAAGCTGGATATCCAGTACCACAACGTTTACGGCAAGGAGGACACTCTTGTAACCATTCAGATAGATATGCTCCTTGCACAGCGCTTCGGAATGGAATATGTAGATGTTGACGGCACAAAGAAGAACCCCTACATTATCCACCGCACAAGTCTGGGCTGCTATGAGAGAACTCTCGCATACCTTATCGAGAAATACGGCGGAGCACTTCCTCTCTGGCTGTCTCCCGAGCAGGTGCGTATCCTGCCCGTAACCGACAGAGCAAAGGAATACGGCGAGGGTATTGCCGAGAAGCTTGACAGTATGGGCATAAGAGTTACCGTTGACAACAGAAACGAGAAGATAGGCTACAAAATTCGTCAGGCTCAGCTTGAGAAGATACCTTATTTCTTTATCGTGGGCGACAAGGAAGTGGAGGACAATACCGTTTCCCTCCGTTCGAGAAAGGACGGAGACTTAGGTGCATCTCCTCTTGACGATGTTATCGCTAAGATAATCGAGGAAAACGCTTCCAAGGCAAGATAAAAACAACATAATTCCGGACTGCCGCATATCCTGCGGCAGTCTCTTTAAGAGAGGATAAAAGCTATGAAGCTGAAACCCTATTCAAGACGGGTATACTACTACGAAACGGACAAAATGAGAATAGTCCACCACTCAAATTATATCCGCTGGTTTGAAGAAGCAAGAGTTGACCTTATCGAGCAGGCAGGACTGCCCTTTCAGTACGTTGAAGCGGAGGGGCTTATGACTCCCGTTCTCTCGGCTGAGTGCGAGTATAAGCTGCCCTTTAAATTCGGGGACGTATTTCTGGTCAAGGCGTATATCCCCGATTTCGGAGGGGCGAGATTTTCCGTTACCTATGAAGTCACCGACCCCGAGGGAACAGTCCACGCCACGGGAAAGACAACTCACTGCTTTGTGGATATGAATATGCGCCCCGCAAGGATAAAAAAGACCCACCCCCACGTTTATGAGGTCTATGACGAGATATGCAGAAGCTCGGAGGGGCTGTATGATGAATAAAAAGCTTGCGGCAATATGCTTCGGGGTATTGCTGCTCACCGCCTGCGGTGCGGAAAAAGCCGCTCCCGAGGTAACCGAAGCTCAGGAGACTACAGTTTCCGAAACGGTAACCACTTCCGACACTCAGCCCGAAAGCGTTTCCGAGACTACTGCCGAAACTTACGGCGAGACGGAAACCGAAACAACGACAGAAAGCGTGAACGAAACTCCCGACATTTCCGCCGATTACAAGACGCTCTACAAAGAAAAGCTTTCCGAAATACAGGAATACGAGGAATACGAGCCGTCAATCTCCACCTTTGACCTCTGCGATATTGACAATGACGGCACGCCCGAGCTTTTTGTGGCTTTCGGAAATTATCATGTTGCCATGGTTACGATATATTCCGTTCGGGACGGAGAGGTGATAAAGCTTTGCGATCCCTCGTCAGGCGATGAATATTCGGGCTTCGGCTCATGGGGAATGGCGCAGACCGCTGAGGGGGGATATATCGCAAGCCGTTATTCCGGAATGGGTTCGGGCTATGCGGATTATTATCGTCTTGAAAACGGGGAGCTTACCCATCTTGTCAGTTCCGAGCATCATATGTATTTCCCCGATGAAAGCGAAGAGGAAGGGGATACATACGTTATTGACGGCAATGAAGTTTCCGAGGAGGAATATAACGAAGCTGTAGGAAAATACGAAGCAATGAACTGGACAGATGTGGGTCAGGGCTATCGTTTTTTCGATATTGACGAGGCAGAAAAGGTAATTGATGATTATGGAAAATAATGTAAAAATGCAGACAGTTGAGATATTCACCGATGGCGCCTGCTCGGGAAATCCCGGTCCCGGGGGCTGGGGAGCAATCCTCAGAATGGGCGGGCATTACAAGGAGCTTTCCGGGGGCGAGCCCGATACCACCAACAACCGAATGGAGCTTACCGCCGTAATAGAAGCCCTTTCCGCCCTGAAACGCCCCTGTCACGTTATCCTCACCACCGACAGCAAATACGTATGCGACAGCATATCAAAGGGCTGGGCGGCAGGCTGGAAAAAACGTGGCTGGATAAAAGCAGACAAGAAGCCGGCTCTCAATTCCGACCTTTGGGAAAAGTGCCTTGCCCTTCTCAATATCCACGATGTGGAGCTGAGATGGGTGAAGGGTCACGCAGGTCACCCCGAAAATGAGCGCTGCGATGAGCTTGCGGTCATTGAAAGAGATAAAAATGCACGAAAATAACAAATGCCTCCCACCGCCTGTGACGGTGAGAGGCAAATTTATTATATACCCATTTACTTAACAGCCTCAAGCAAAGCGTCTGTCCTGTCGGTCTTCTCCCATGCAACGCCCAGATCCTCACGACCCATATGACCGTAAGCCGCAAGCTGGCGGTACTGGGGCTTTCTCAGCTCAAGAGTCTTGATGATAGCCGCAGGACGAAGGTCGAATACCTTGCTTACAGCCTCGCTCAGCTTTTCATCGGATACCTTTCCCGTGCCGAAGGAGTCAACCATAATTGAAACAGGCTCCGCAACGCCGATAGCATAGGCAAGCTCAACCTCGCACTTGTCCGCAAGACCTGCCGCAACAATGTTCTTAGCCACATATCTTGCAGCATAAGCCGCACTTCTGTCGACCTTTGTGGGGTCCTTGCCCGAAAATGCTCCGCCGCCGTGACGGGAATATCCGCCGTAGGTGTCAACTATTATCTTTCTTCCCGTAAGACCGCTGTCGCCCTGAGGACCGCCGATAACAAATCTGCCTGTGGGATTTACAAAATACTTGGTGTCAACAAGCAGCTCTGCGGGGATAACAGGCTTAATCACCTTTTCGATGATATCTGCTCTTATCTTCTCAAGGGACACCTCGGGAGCGTGCTGGGAGGATACGACAACGGTATCAACTCTCACAGGCTTGTTGTCCTCGTATTCAACAGTGACCTGAGTTTTTCCGTCGGGACGGAGATATGGGAGAACCCCTGTCTTTCTCACCTCGGTAAGCTTCTTTGCAAGCTTGTGGGCAAGGGAGATGGGCATAGGCATAAGCTCGGGAGTCTCATTGCAGGCAAAGCCGAACATCATACCCTGATCTCCTGCACCCGTGTCCATATCGTCCTTCTTTGAGCCGTCACGGTACTCAAGAGCCTCATCAACGCCCATAGCGATATCGGGAGACTGCTCGTCAATAGAAGTCACCACCGAGCAGGTGTGACCGTCAAAGCCGTACTTTGCCCTGTCATAGCCTATGTCTATAACTACCTGTCTCACGATCTTGGGGATATCCACATAGCAGCTTGTGGAGATCTCACCCATACACATTACAAGACCCGTAGTGGTGCAGGTCTCGCAGGCAACTCTGCCCGCAGGGTCATTTTTAAGTATTTCGTCCAGTACAGCGTCGGATATCTGGTCACAGATCTTGTCGGGATGTCCTTCGGTAACGGATTCTGATGTAAAAAGAAACTTTGACATTTTTAACCTCCATATAAAATAAACTCAAAAAAGGCACCCGAAAAACGAGTGCCTTACAAAAAATCGGATTTTGTAATTTCCTCATCTCTCGGAAAACTTCCGCAGGAATTAGCACCTTACTTACGCCTCAGCTTGGCGCAATCAGGTTGCCGGGCTTCACAGGTCCAGTACCTCAGCCGCTCTTGATAAGGTTTTATCAATTGGTATTATAGCATATAAGTGAGGCTATGTCAATAGAGATGAGAAAATTTCCGAAGGTTTCCTGAAAAATCGTTTGCAGGTCAATATTATTGACAAAAAAATCATTTGTGTGTTATAATTATATCATAAAGCAGGCTTTATTCAAAGATAAAATAATGCAGAACTGCACACCATTATTGTGTCGGAATATGATATAATTTAAAAAAATAATGCTGATCTGCACAAAAATAAAGCATCATAATAACAAACATAAGACGAGGTGATCGGTATGTCGGTCAAGCGAAGTCTGTGCGGAAACTGTTTTTCTCCAATGAAGGGGAATACCTGCAAAAAATGCGGATATACTGAGACCCGCAGCTTTTCAGAGCGTGACGCACTCCCTGTTGGAACAAAGCTGAACGGCCGCTATATCATGGGAAAAATACTTGGCAAAGGCGGATTTGGCATTACATATCTTGCCTATGACGAGGTCGAAAGCAGGGCTGTGGCAGTCAAGGAATACTATCCCGAGGCTGCGGTGCGTGCAGAGGACGATATCAGCGTGGAGCCAATGACCACCTATCAGAGCGAAGAGTTTTCGGAGGGGCTGGAGCGTTTTTTCAAGGAAGCCGATATTATACGCAGTTTCAGGGAAAGCACCGATATACTTGGACTTTACGATGTTTTCCGAATGAACGGCACTGCGTATTATGCTATGGAGTTCTTTAACGGAATATCGCTGAACAGCTATATAAGCAGCGGAATAAAGCTTACCGAAGGGCAGGTTGTGAACATTGCGGAGCAGCTTCTTCACGAATTGTCGGTGATACATAAGGGCGGCATACTTCACCGTGATGTGTCACCGGACAATATTATGCTTTGCACAGACGGAAGAGCCGCACTTATCGACTTCGGCTCAGCGAGGATACTTGCGGAGGGCAGGCGGCAGAATATGTCGGTAATTCTGAAGGACGGCTTTGCCCCTATCGAACAGTATCAGCGTGAGAGCAATCAGGGCAGATGGACGGATATCTATTCTCTGGGAATGTCGCTTTATTACAGCATTACGGGAAAATCTCCCGATAATCCCATCATACGCCTTGATGACGACAGCGCTTTTATAAAGGAAACCGACAAGCTTTCGGATGGCATTAAAAATATTCTCCGAAAGGCGTGTGCCGTGAGAAAAGAGGACAGATACTCACAAGCCGATGAAATGCTTGAAGATATAAAAAGCTGTTCCATAAACTCCGAGGAGATAGAGCTGACTGTTGAAGCTGTTCTTCAGACCAATGTGAAAAAAGACAGCAGGAAAAGGAAAGGACTTATCGCCGTTATAACGGCGGCAGCAGCGGCTATTTCATCGACAGCGGCATTATTATGGTTTGATGCTCCTTCGGAGGTCAAAATAGGCGGCGAGATGTTTTCCCTTGATTCTACCGAGCTTTATCTGCAGAACAGAGAGCTTACAAATTCTCAGATATCAAATCTCAGGCATATGAAAAAATTGAAGTTCCTTGATCTGAGCAACAATTTCATAACCGATATGTCCTGTCTTGACGGGCTGTCGGAGCTTGAATACATCTGTTTCGACAACAACAATATTTCTGACATAAGCTTTATGCGCTCTATGACGCATTTAAAGCATATAAGCGGGAACAACAACAGTATTTCGGATATTTCGGTGCTAAGCGGTCTGACCGAGCTTGAGAACGTGTTTCTGGGGGATAATTACATTACCGACATATCGCCGCTGAGAAACAGCAGGGGGCTTGTTTATGTTGGCTTTGACGAAGCTAAGATAGGGGATATCGAGGTGCTTTCGGGAATGACAAGTCTTAAAATGGCAGGCTTTTCGGGCTGTGGGCTTGAGAGCATAGAGCCGCTTCGGGACTGCAAAAGCCTGGAGCTTGTTTATTTCGGCAGAAACCGTCTGACGGATGTATCTCCGCTGGCAGGCTGCAATATAAAGGAGCTTTATCTTGACAACAATCTCCTTTCGGGACATACCGACACCTTTTCGGGCATAACTCTGAACGGCTTTGCCTGCATGGAGGGCAACGGCTTTACCGAGGAGGAAATAGAGAATATTAAAAATAAAATGAACGGTGATTTTACATTATATTATTAGGAGCTGACAGACAATGCAAACATCCGATCTGGAAAGAATGATAAAAAGGACGAAAAATCTGAATATGGGTGTTATCGCGGCAAATCCGCCGCCTACTTTCAGCGAATACGTTCTCGGTCTGCTGGAGGAAAAGGGAGTTAAGCGAAGCCGCCTTATCCTTGCACTTAATCTGGACAGAAATTACGGCTATCAGATACTTAACGGCACCCGTATCCCCACTCGTCAGCAGATGATACATATTGCGCTTTATCTTGGGCTGGACGTGGCGCAGACTCAGAAAATGCTGACCCTGGGAAAAAGGGAAGCACTTTACGTCCGCCGCCCCGAGGACGCTAAGATCGTCCATTGCCTTGAGCATAAAATGTCCTACGAAAAGGCGTGCGAATTTATATGGGAAAACGAATGATTTTATAAGGCTCTGTCCCGACGGACAGGGCTTTTTTATTATGACCGATAATGCAGCCTTGCACACCATTTTTCGGAAAAATATGCTACAATGATTATAGTATTTATCCTGATCTTTTTTGGAAGGAATGATTTTTTGTATGATAACCGTTTCAGATAAAAAGCTGTGCAGCTGCTGCTTTGCGGAGATAACCTCGGAGCCATGCAGTGAATGCGGCTTTTCTTCCGTGAGATACGTTGCCGACCCTGCCGTGCTGCCCTGCG
>JAGAJF010000037.1 GCA_017829005.1 Oscillospiraceae bacterium
AAATCTCAGAGCTGAGATCTTTGCTCATCCCTCAAGAAAATTTCTGCAGGCATGGACAGAAAACGGCATCGACGACCTTTTGCAGATATTCGTAATGAAAAACTGCACCGCTGTTACCTGGACAATGGAAACAAATTTTGCTCCAAAAGAACCTGTTAAGCTCTGTTAATAAATATTTTTGAAGGTGAATTTAATGCTTACACACATCGGCACTCAGACCATAGAGACCGAAAGACTGATACTCCGCAGATTTGAGTATTCCGACACCGAAGCAATGCTCAGAAACTGGATAGCAGACGAAAGGATACAGTCAATGTACTCCGAGCCTGTTTACACAACAGCGGAAGCTGTAAATGAGCTGTTAGAAAAATACATCGGCTCATATGAAAAAAGCGATTATTACCGCTGGGCAGTAGCTTTAAAAAGCTCGGGAGAATGTATCGGTCAGATAGCCTATTTCCTTGTGGACAGCAAAAATAATTTTGCGGAGATCGAATACTGCATAGGCTCCGAATTTCAACGAAAAGGCTATGCAACGGAGGCAACAAAGGCTGTTATCAAATATGGCTTTGACAGAATAGATCTCCACAAGGTTCAGATATGCACCAAAACTATAAACAAAGCCTCAAAGCGTGTCATAGAAAAATGCGGCTTTACATACGAGGGAACTCTTCGGGATTATTTTTATATGAACGGGGAATATGTGGGCAGACTTTATTTTTCTATGCTTAGAGAAGAGTATGAAAACTAAAAAAATCAGCGGCAGTTCATTTCCTGTCGCTGATTTTCTGTTTATTACATCTAAATGTACCCGATTAACCCTTCAAAAATTGCTCCACATCGGGAACAATAAATTCCTCGGTGGGAATTTTCCTTCCACGAAGCTTACGCCTTTCCTTCTGAGCCTTGATTACCTTCTGACGTGAAAATTCTTCTCGTTCCTTTTCCTCAAGGCTGTTCTCAATGAATTTAACGGTAGACTCGTATTTCGGAATAACAATATTTTTCAGTGCATTTGCACGTGTCTGAGTTTTCTTAATGGCATTAGCAAGGCGGAAAACGCTGTTGTCCACCTCTGCAAGCATAGCGGTCATCTGCTTTACACGATTGAAGCAGATGTATGCCATATCCACGTTTCCGTCAGTATTTTCAAAGCCGTAGGTAAGCTGATTTGCTGAAACCCCAAGGCTTACCTTTGGCAGCTCGCAGCCCATTACGCTTCTGTAGGTAACGCTTACGCTCTGCTCGATAGGCATACCCTCTGCAACTCTGCTTATAAGTCCCATAGTGATGTTTGCACGCTGAAGAGCCGCATAAGCGTCCTTATAGGTGTCGGTTATGGAGCCTCGGAGAGCCTTTGCAGCGTCCACCATCATCATCAGCTCTCTGATAAGCACATTTCTCTTGCGGTCAAGCAGCTCGTAGCCCACCTTTGCAAGCATAAGGGATTTTTTTACATTAAGAAGATTTCCTTTGGTGGGGAAAACCTGATCTGCCAACTGACCTCACTCCTTTAATCCGTAAACTGCACTGCCTTGTCTGGGTCATACTTCTGATCGAGCAGCTTCTCGTCCACTCTGTCAAGAGCAGAACGAGGCAGGGTGGAAAGCAGCGCCCAGCCCAGATCAAGTGTCTCGTCAATTGTGCGGTTCTCGTCAAAGCCCTGATTTACAAAATGCTTCTCAAAAAGCCGTCCGAAGCGGAGATATGACTTGTCAAGAGGAGAAAGCTCGTCCTCACCGATTACCGAAGCAAGCGCTCTTGCGTCCTGCACCTTGGCATATGCCGCAAAAAGCTGGTTTGCACAGTCCGAATGGTCTCCTCTTGTAAAGCCCTCGCCGATACCGTCCTTCATCAGACGGGAAAGGCTGGGAAGGACTGCCACAGGAGGATAAACTCCGTTCTGGTCAAGGCTTCTGTCCAGAACTATCTGTCCCTCGGTGATGTACCCCGTAAGGTCGGGAATGGGGTGGGTGATGTCGTCATTTGGCATAGTAAGGATAGGTATCTGAGTAACTGAGCCCTCCGAGCCTTCAACAATGCCCGCTCTTTCGTAAAGTGAAGCAAGGTCGGAATAAAGATATCCGGGGAAGCCCTTTCTTGCAGGAATTTCTCCCTTTGAGGAGGAGAATTCACGAAGCGCCTCGGCATAGCTTGTCATATCCGTAAGGATAACGAGAATGTGCATATTCTTCTCGAATGCAAGATACTCAGCGGCAGTAAGAGCGCACTTAGGAGTAAGGATTCTCTCGATAATGGGGTCATTGGAGAGGTTAAGGAACATTACCACCTTCTGCAAAACGCCGCTTTCCTCAAAGCTCTTGCGGAAATAATCAGCAATGTCATTCTTAACGCCCATTGCGGCAAATACCACAGCGAAATCCTGTCCGCTCTCTTCGGCGATCTTTGCCTGGCGGACTATCTGAACAGCAAGCTTGTTGTGGGAAAGACCCGAACCCGAAAATATAGGCAGCTTCTGACCTCTGATAAGAGTGGTGAGCGCGTCAATAGAGGAAATGCCGGTATTGATGTAGTTTCTCGGATAGGAACGTGAAACGGGATTGAGGGGCTTGCCGTTGATGTCCGCATATTTTTCGGCGTATATCTCACCAAGTCCGTCAATAGGTCGTCCCGCACCGTTGAAAACTCTGCCGAGAAGCTCTTCCGAAAGGGGCATTTCCATAGGCTTGCCTGTAAATCTTGTACGTGTGTTCTTGAGAGAAAGTCCCTTGGTGCCTTCAAAAACCTGCAAAATGGCACGGCTGCCGTCAATCTGCACAACTCTGCCCGTTCTGACCGAGCCATCATCCAGACGTATCTCTGCAACCTCGTCATAGGAAACGCCTGCCACATTGTCAAGAGCGATAAGAGGACCGTTTATCTCCTTTAGTCCGATATACTGAACAGCCATTATCTTCCCTCCTCGGTACAGGCTTTAACGACCTTTTTCACAGTCTGCTCTATCTCAACCTCAAGCCTGCGGAAAAGCTCGGGCTTGTCGTTGGGAATGTCGTATTTCATTTTGATGACCTTTTCAAAAATTCCCGTTGAAATGATACGGTTAATGGGAACGCTTTTCTCAACAGCGCTTCTGCACTCGTCATAAAGCTTCAAAATAGCCTTCATCATCTTGAACTGCTTGTCAAGAGGCACATAGGTATCGTCCTTGTGATATGCATTCTGCTGCAAAAATCCCACACGTATAACTCTTGCCGTCTCGATAACAAGCTTCTGATCGTCGGGAAGAACGTCCGCACCGATAAGCTTAACTATCTCCATCAGCTTATTTTCCTCAATGAGCAAAGAGGAAATTCTCTGACGATAGGGCAGGAAATCCTTGTCAACATTCTTGTAATAATACTCGCCCAGATCATCGGTATATTCGGAATAGCTGTTGTTCCAGTTAATGGCAGGATAATGACGTGCATAAGCAAGGGATTTGTCCAGCGCCCAGAAGCAGCGCACAAAACGCTTTGTGTTCTGAGTAACAGGCTCGGAGAAGTCCGAACCCTGAGGAGATACCGCTCCGATAATGGAAACGCTGCCCTCGGTGCCGTTTAAATTCTCCACATAGCCCGCACGCTCATAGAACTCGGAAAGCCTTGAGGGAAGATATGCAGGGAAGCCCTCCTCCGCAGGCATTTCCTCAAGTCGTCCGCTTATCTCACGTAGAGCCTCTGCCCATCTTGAGGTGGAGTCCGCCATAATAGCGATGTGGTAGCCCATATCACGGTAATACTCCGCAATGGTGATACCCGTGTAAATAGAAGCCTCACGAGCAGCAACGGGCATATTTGAGGTGTTTGCGATAAGCACCGTTCTGTCGGTAAGGGGACGGTTTGTTTTTGGGTCAATAAGTCCCGAAAATTCCTCCAAAACCTGAGTCATTTCGTTTCCACGCTCGCCGCAGCCGATGTATACGATAATATCGGCATCGCACCACTTTGCAAGCTGATGCTGGGTCATAGTTTTGCCCGTACCGAAGCCTCCGGGAACGGCAGCCGTACCGCCCTTTGCAATGGGCAGAATGGTGTCGATAACACGCTGACCCGTAATAAGGGGACGGTCAACAGGCAGTCTCCTGTCAAAGGGACGGGACTGCTTTATGGGCCATTTCTGACACATAGTAAGGTCGTGCTCGGTGCCGTCGGGAGACTTAATGCGGCAGATAACATCGTTTATGGTGTATTCTCCGTTTTCGGCGGCAAATACCACCTCTCCGCTCATATTGGGTGGTATCATACAGCGATGCTCGATAAGCGGCGTTTCGGGGCATACAGCAAAAATTGCTCCCCCCTGTACTTCATCGCCCACCGATACCTTAAGAGTAACGTCCCATTTTTTCAAAGTATCAAGGCTCTCGATATTGGAACCCGGAGAAATATATGCACCCGAAAGCTCCTCTATCTTTTTGAGAGGGCGTTCGATACCGTCAAATATATTTGAGATTATTCCGGGACCCAGGACAGCGGAAACAGGCGCACCCGTACCCATAACAGGCTCGCCGGGCTTCATACCCGTAGTTACCTCGTAGACCTGAATGGTGGTTTCCTCGGCATTTACACCGATGACCTCGCCCATAAGGTGGTCTGCACCCACATAGACCATTTCCATCATTGCAAAATCCGAGGCGTCACGCACCTTGACAACAGGACCGTTTACAGAAAATACGGTATTCACTGCCCATCACCCTCCTGTGCCATCATAATATTACCCGAGGCAAACAGGCTCAGCTGCTCCTTTAAAGCGCAGTCGAAGGTCCTGTCGGTAACAGTCCCCTTTGCGCTTCTGAGAATAAGCAGTCCGCCGTATTTTATAGAATCGTCGGCAGCAACTGTCACCTTGTCCCTTGCGGCGG
Organism: Oscillospiraceae bacterium; assembly: GCA_017829005.1. Classification (GTDB taxonomy): domain Bacteria; phylum Bacillota; class Clostridia; order Oscillospirales; family Ruminococcaceae; genus Huintestinicola. The sequence continues at coordinate 4,859 of JAGAJF010000037.1, forward strand.
CGGCAATAGCATCGGAAAGCTCCATATCCTCGGGAGAAAGATATACTCGTGCGTCCTCAAGGTCGCTCTCCCCTGCAATTGCGGCGCAGAGCTTTTCCTCGTATTCGGGGGTTTTTCTGTACTTAGCAAGCTTACCCTGTACTTTTTCAAAAAGCTCGGCGGTAAGCTTTTCACGGCAGAGCAGTATTTCCTTTTTCATCTCAAGCTCAGCCTTAGAGACCATACGGACGCACTTGCCCGAGGTCATTTTTATATTATCGCTGAGGCAGCGGTTTCCTGCTTCCTCGGCTGACTCCTTAGCCGCAGAAAGAATGCTGCTTCTTTCCTGCTCTGCTTCGGAGAGAATTTCGTTTACCTGCTTATCCGCAGCGGAGCTAACCGCTGTGATAAATCGGTCAAGCTTATCCTTTTCCAAAGTATCATTCCTTTCGGGTATTAAAGCTTGATTTTGGAATTATAATTTAATTCCGGAATTATAATTTAATACCAATTGCCTCCTGAACATAACGTGAAATAGAAGCGGTAACGTCTACAGACGCGTGTCTGTCGGGGATTTCCGAAATAAGCGGCGAGGGACGCGTGAGCTTCAGCTCGTTTACCTTGTCCTCAATGAGGTCAATGAGCTTCTCTGTCATAAGTATAACGGCAATGTCCTTGTTGTCCATAGCTTCAAGAAGCGCCTTTTCGGTCTCCTCCGCCTTGTGGACAACAACACCCTCGATACCTGCCAGTCTCATTCCGGTAACGGTATCCACATTGTCGCTGAGAAGAAAGAATTTCATTTTATTTTCCTCTGGTATCAGACAGCCTGAATGATAAGGAATGCGATAAGGAAGCCGTAGAGCGCAACGCCCTCGCCCAGAGCAACGAAAATCATAGCCTTACCGAAGCAGGAAGGCTCTTCGGCAACCGCACCGATAGCAGCAGGAGCAGCATTTGCAACAGCGATACCACAGCCGATGGAGCCGAGACCAACAGCAAGAGCCGCCGCAAGATAGCCCATACCTGCACTGCTGATAACGCCTGCAGTCTCCTCTACCACCTCAGCGGAAACGAGATTTCCCACAGGAAGGATAACAGCAAGGAGCATAATTCCAAAGAAGGTGCAGAGATTTCCGATGATAGCGTTCTTGCACTTTGTGCCATCGGTAAAGTGCTTTATTCTGGAAATTACGGGGAGCGAGAG